>JAILLZ010000086.1 GCA_024692885.1 Lachnospiraceae bacterium
GAACTCCCCATACTTTTAATATGGGGAGATGATTCAAATCGATTACGAACTGAGAAAGAAAAACTGGATAAGACATACAAATGCGTCTGTGCAATAGGAGAGAGTAACAAAGATAAGTATCTCTCAAAACACGAGGTGCACCTTGTGATGCATGTTGAGTAAAAACTAAAGTTTCTTACTCAGTATCTCATACGCCGTCAAAATCTCATTCTCGGCGGAGGCCTCCGCAAGAGTGGTGTAGATGTCTCCGGCGAGGTCGTTCAATTCGCTGTAGGTCACATTTGTGTTGCCGTAGGTGGAAACTCCCGAGTAGAAAGACTCCGGAACATTCACACCGTTTTGCAGGTAGGAAGTGATCTTTGCTACATAGTCCTGAGTCTCAGCGTAAGGAGGAATGCCTCCGTACTGATCCACCTTGTTGCTTCCCGCATTGTAAGCGGCGAGAGCAAGAGACACGTTTCCATTGTATTTATCCAAGAGACCGCTGATGTATTTCGCGCCGCCCATGATGTTCTGATATGGGTCATAGGAATCGGTTACACCGAGTCCGGCTGCGGTCTGTGGCATGAGCTGCATGATTCCGACAGCGCCGGAACGGCTCACAGCGTTTGCGTCAAAATTGGATTCCTGTTTTGCCATACAAACCAAAAGATCCTTTGAAACACCGTAGGTCTGTGAAGCCTCGGTAAATATATCATCCAAAGTCTTGTCCACCTTTAAGAGGGATGAAAAATCTGCTGTGGATTCCTTTGTTTTGGCCAAAGCTTTTTCGTAAGCTTCATCTATGGCTTTAACTTTTTCCATCGTAGCCTCAGAGGCAGACATTTTAAGTTGAATCAATGACATAGCATCTGTTGACATAACAATCCTCCCCTAAATGTTCACGTCCCTGTGGTTTTATCACTTTAATGCAATAAAATTTTTGTTGAAATAATATTTGAAATAGATTATAACATAGAAATGAATATTAAGAAAGAGGAGTGGAAAAGGCATGAAGACACCATTTGTTAGTTACGAGAAGTTGCAGGAAATAGTAAAAGATTATCCTACCCCGTTTCATCTTTATGATGAGAAAGGTATCAGAGAAAATGCCAAGGCAGTAAAGGAAGCTTTTTCCTGGAACAAGGGATTCAGAGAGTATTTCGCTGTAAAAGCCACTCCAAATCCATATCTTATAAACATATTGAAAGAATATGGCTGCGGTACAGACTGTTCATCAATGACAGAGCTTATGCTCTCGGATGTGTTGGGATTTAAGGGAGAGGAGATAATGTTTTCTTCCAATGATACACCGGCAGAAGAGTATGTATATGCTGCTAAAATCGGCGCTACCATAAACTTGGATGATTTTACTCACATTCAGTTTTTGGAGGACACCATCGGCTATATTCCGGAGACGATAAGCTGCAGATTAAACCCGGGTGGAGTGTTTACCATTTCAAACAGCATCATGGACAATCCGGGAGATGCTAAATACGGATTTACCACAGAGCAGATAATCGAGGGATATAAGATCCTTAAACAAAAGGGAGCAAAGCGTTTCGGAATACACGCTTTCCTTGCAAGTAACACTGTTACAAACGATTATTATCCTACTTTGGCAAAGACACTTTTCGAGACAGTTGTAGATATCAAAAATAAGGCAGGCGTAGAGATAAACTTTATAAACCTTTCAGGAGGAGTTGGAATCCCTTACTCACCTGACCAGGAGCCAAACGACATAAGAGCAATCGGCGAGGGTGTAAGAAAGGTATTTGAAGAGGTTCTTGTACCTGCAGGGCTTGGTGATGTTGCCATCTATACCGAGATGGGAAGATTCATGATGGGTCCTTACGGATGCCTTGTTACAAAGGCTATTCATGAAAAACATACCCACAAGGAGTACATAGGAGTGGATGCCTGCGCGGTTAACCTTATGAGACCTGCAATGTACGGCGCTTATCATCACATTACAGTTATGGGAAAAGACAATCATGTTTGCACTCACACCTATGATGTGGTTGGTTCACTCTGCGAGAATAACGACAAGTTTGCGATAGACAGAAAACTTCCGAAGATAGACAAGGGAGATCTTCTTGTAATTCATGATACGGGTGCACACGGTTTTTCAATGGGATACAACTACAACGGAAAGTTGAAATCAGCAGAGCTTCTTTTAAAAGAGGACGGAAGCGTGCAGATGATAAGAAGAGCGGAGACGCCGAAGGACTACTTTGCAACCTTCGACTGCTTCGATATACTGGACGGAATGAGAAGTCTTGAAGATTTAAAATAGACAGGTCTCATTTGAATAAGATGAACCGTACAGAAAACAGTTATTGAATAATAACAGGAGTGAGAAAAATGTTCAGACTTACAAAAGATACGAAAATAGGTGAGCTTCTTGACGTGGCTCCGGATATGGCAAATGTCCTTTCAGAGATGGGAATGCACTGTGTAGGCTGTCCGTCTTCCAGAGGAGAAACACTGGAGCAGGCCGCAGATGTTCACGGTATGGATGTGGATGATCTGGTGGAAGACATCAAGGGATTCATGGAAGGTTAATTCAAAAAGTAAAGCGGGAGAAATCGTTGTGATTGCTCCCGCTTTTTATTTGCAGACACAAAAAAAGACAGGAACAAATCCCGTCTTGATTCACATGAAATTCACACGAATTGAGCGATATCCCATGTTTACTATGTTTCGTAAGTGCCGGCAGTGGGACTTGAACCCACACGATGTTGCCACCAACAGATTTTGAGTCTGCCTCGTCTGCCAATTCCGACATGCCGGCCGAACAAAAGAGAGTATAACATAGTGTTTTTTAAAAAGCAACTCGTTATTGTTTGAATTTTTAATATTATCTGATACAATGATACGTGCTGAGGAAAGCCCTAAAATAAAGACTTTCCGGGAAAATTGGGTGAATAAATGGAAATAGCAAAAATACTGAAAACATCACTGGCCGCACTTGTGGTTATATTGGTTCTTGCGTTTGCGGCAAAAACATTTTTGACGACAACCGCATATCCGGAATATGAGGCAGAGGACATTTCAAGGATTGTCGTTAAGGATACAACCACATTGGATGAGCTGGTGATAGCAAATCCTGAGGACATGGAAAAAATAGTGGGGATCCTTTCGGGAATGAAGTTAAAGGCTTGCGGAGCCGGAATAGTTACACCGGAAAACAGCTATGAGGTGACTCTATACAATTCGGACAATTTGGAGATAGTAAAGTTTAATCCAATAATAATAACGGAGGACAATAAGATTCAGCATGAACCGCTGAGCTACGCCATTCAGGGGGATGTTGATCTTTACGGTACGATAAAGGAACTGTTTGAAACAGCAGTGGAGATTGGGGGGAATTAAAGTATGGTATTGGAAAATTACAACGACATAACTGTGGGACCTGTGACATTTCACATGTATGGGCTTATGATAGCACTTGGCTTTCTTACAGCATATCTTCTTACAGCCTTTCGCGCAAAAAGAAGAGACATGGATACAGAGGTTGTTGCAGACCTTCTCATAGGTGCCATCATCGGTGGCCTTTTGGGAACAAGAATCCTCTTTTATATAGTAAGTATAGAGGACATCATGAAGGACATCTCAATCCTCTGGGATTTCGGAAACGGATACGTTGTTTACGGCGGAATCATAGGCGGAGTCGTAGCAGCCTACATTGTTTGCAAGAGAAAAAAGGTTAGCTTCCTTGAATATCTTGATCTCACCATGCCGTCTGTATCGTTGGGACAGGCCTTTGGAAGAATAGGATGTACATTCGCAGGCTGCTGTTACGGTCACGAAACCGACAGCCTTTTTCATATAATGTATACAGAGTCAAATTTTGCGCCGAGCAACGTTTGGCTTATTCCTACACAGCTCATGTCCAGTGTGGGAAACCTGGTTATAATGTGCCTGCTTTTGGCGTTTGCATCAAAGAACAAAAAGCCGGGTCGAGTTGGAGCATTGTATTTTATTCTTTACGGAATAGGAAGATTCTCTATAGAGTTCCTCAGAAACGATTACAGAGGAAGTGTGGGAATCCTTTCCACATCACAGTTTATTTCATGCATACTCGTTGTTTTGGGATTGATACTTTTCATGGTGTTCGGAAAGGACAATTCCCTGAAAAACAGATGGGAAGGCATGAAACACTTCAGATTGTAAAGTTTTTTCCAAAAGAGACGATTTATTTGGTATAATAACAGTGTATATAGGCTTTGTCGCAGGTGTTTTGCTTATAAAAAGGGGATTTTGGTATGCAAATTAAGAGAGTGACTGTTTTAGCCGGCGTTATGTTATCACTGTGCCTTGCTTTTCCGGGACAGGTAAAGGCCTCGGGGGACGTGTCCGAAATGACATTTGTCGAGGTTGATCCGAAGGAGGCATCAGGCCACATGGCATCCGATTATTTTGGGGAAGAAGATGCTTTGGATGCAGTTGGAGCTTCCTTGGAGAAGTACGGCTCCGATTACATCTACGACCAGTTGACCACAGCGGAGCAAAAGCTCTGGGATGATCTGGACGATATATGTACGGAGTGGTATTCAAGTTCGGACAATATCAGCAAGGTGTCTTCCACAAGCGGAACGGAATATTATCCGCTGGGCTATGTGGAGTATACAGGCTTGTCCACTGACGCGGCAAAAAAAGTCTCAAATCTTTTTAAGTATTCCAGACCGCAGTATTATTACCTGAATACCAATGTGTTGTTCTATTACTATCCGGGCACTTCAAACGGCGGTGTCTCAATGACCGCATACGAAGGATTTGCCAAGGGAAGCGATAGAAAGACGGCAAATTCCAAGGTCGAGAAAAAACTTTCGGCTTGGAATAAGACGGTTGCAAAGGCATCGGGAACGGTAGCCAAGGAAAAGGCTGCCCATGACGTCATAGCACAGAATACAAAGTATACCACCGGCGCGGATTACAACCAGAGTTGTTATTCCGTTCTCGTAAACGGAAAATCCGTTTGTACAGGTTATGCAACGACTTTCAGTATGCTCATGAACTATGCCGGGATTGACACCATAAATGTCACCAGCGCTTATCATGAGTGGAACATGACATGCGTTGATAACACATGGTACAACGTGGACGTTACCTTTGATGATCCGGTAACCACATCCGGAAAGGACATCATCAGATACAATTACTTCAACAGAAGCGACAGTAAGATAAAGGAAAACGACACATCCTACAAGGAGCATACGAGAGAGTCTCTTTGGAGCAAATATGCACCATCATCAAGCAAGGATTCGGGAGCAAGTACCGACTCTGTGGGAAGCGTTAGCGATTCTTCTTCGGCTCAGTCCTACACCGTTACATTGGATGCAAACGGTGGATATATAGGAAAGAGCAGTACAAAGAAGACAACGGTTTCGGTAAACTACGGAGAAAAGTACGCTACATTGGTTGACCCAGCAAAGGCAGGCAGTACATTTGCAGGCTGGTACACCAAAAAGTCCGGCGGTTCAAAAGTAACCAAGAGTACGAAGGTTAGCACCAAAAAGAATCATACCCTCTACGCTCACTGGACAAAAATTTCCGTGGGAAAGAGCAAGATTACGAAGGTTACCAACGTTTCCGGCAAGAAAGTGAAAGTGCAGTTTAAGAAGGTCAGCAAGACAGACGGTTATGAGGTGAGCTATTCACTGAAGAGCAATATGTCTTCAGCAAAGGCTAAAACCACTTCAAAGACGAGCTACACTATCTCCGGTCTGAAGAAGGGGAAGACCTACTATATCAGAGTAAGAGCATATAAGAAGGACTCTGCGGGGAAGAAAGTTTACGGAAAATATACTTCCGTGAAAAAAATAAAAGTTACAAAGTGAGAAGTTAAGAAATGAAAAAGTTATTTAAGAGTTTTGTTGTTGCTATTATGTCGGTGATGGCTATTGTGCTTATGTCGTCACCGACATTTGCTGCGGAAAAAACCGGTCTTGAAAGGTTTACCGTAGAAAATAGACAAGATGAAGATGTGGATGTAGAGGCATCTAAAGAATTGTTGGAGGAAGAATTAGGTATCTCTTCCACAGGTTCACTGAGATACAACAGTGATTGGGATGTATATTCAACAAATTATTTTTACAATCAGCTTTCATCAGATGAGAAAGCATTGTGGGATGCACTAGATGCGACTTGTCTTGCAATTCTTGAGAGTAGTTCAGATATTACCCTAGACAAATATAGCAGTTATTATGTAGGCGAGTTTAGCGGTATTACAAAGGACAGGGCGCAAAATGTTGCATATATGTTCTATTATTCAAATCCGCAATATTACTTTATTGAAGGTGTGTACTGTTCTAGCAAATATGCCTGGGTGTACTTATTTGATGAGTTTGCATCTGGGAGTACAAGAGCGGCTGCGACAGCGGAATACAAGAATTGTATAAACACTCTTGTAACAGGAATGTCTACATATACTACAGATCTTCAGAAGATGAGATATGTTCATGATTGGATTTGTGAACATGTTGTATGGGCTGATAAAACAAACAAGTATGATCAGAGAGCATACAGTGTTTTGTGCACAAACCCACAGTATACAGTTTGTGCGGGATATGCTCAGGCATTTGAACTTCTAATGAATGCTGTTGGCATAGATTGCGTTGCTGTCACCAGTGATACACATGAATGGAATATGGTCAAGGTAAATGGAACTTGGTATTGCATGGACGTAACCTGGGATGATTATGAAGGAGGATATTACTATTATTTCTATAACAGAAATTATACTAACATCGCTTTATATGATACGGGTACTAATGCAGGCTCTCATACATTGGAAACACTGTGGACAGGACTGTTACCTGCCAATACCGGAGATTCGGGTGGGAATTATGCCGCTTCTTATTATGCCGCTGTTTCAGGAACAGCTGAGGCACCAGGAATTATTTTCAACAACTCAAACGGAAAGATAACAATCGTTGTTCCTTCCGGTTGTACTGTTTATTACACCGATGACAACAATACTCCTTCAGAGGGATACTCAAGAGCAACAAAACTATCGCTTACCACAACTTTTGATGCGCCTTCAACTGGAATTGTCAAGGCTGTTTCCGTTAAGCAAGGTTGCAACGACAGCGATGTAAAGTTTGTAGAATATCCTGTGTATGCTGTAACATTTGTTTCAAATGGTGCACAGTACTATACAATGACAGGCGTTCCACGAGGAGCTAAGATTACTCAACCTACAAATCCTACAAGAAAGGGTTACACCTTTAGTGGATGGTGCTCAAATGAAAACTGCACTATGAAGGTTACATTTCCGCTTTCAATCACAGGAGACACAACACTCTACGCAAAGTGGACCGGAAACAAGTATAAATACACATTCAAGGCTAACGGTTCAGGCGCTTACATAAAGAATAAAGGACAGACCACATTGAAAGATGTCTTTACATATGGTAAAACATATAAGGGTCTTCCGACAGCTAAGAGAAGCGGTTATGCTTTCCTTGGATGGTACACAAAGAAGAGCGGCGGAGAACTTATAAAAGCGTCGGACACTGTTACAAAGGCTAAGAATGTAACGCTGTACGCGCACTGGGGCAAAATCAAGACTTCAAAGGCGAAGATAGCTTCCCTTAAGTCCAATGCAGCGA
Organism: Lachnospiraceae bacterium; assembly: GCA_024692885.1. Classification (GTDB taxonomy): domain Bacteria; phylum Bacillota; class Clostridia; order Lachnospirales; family Lachnospiraceae; genus JAILHT01. Next base: position 7,596 of record JAILLZ010000086.1, read on the forward strand.
AAACTCTTACCGTTAAGGTAAAGAAGATAAAAAATGCAAACGGATATCAGATCAGATATTCGCTCAAATCATCCATGAAGGGTGCGAAGACCGCAAAAACGGCAAATACGGAAAACACTAAGACTATCACTAAGTTGAAGTCAGGCAAGACATATTACGTTCAGGTTAGAATGTATGTGAAAGATTCCGTATCCGGAAAGGTGAAGTACGGTTCATGGAGCTCAAAGAAGAAAGTAAAAGTAAAATAAAAACTATTATCAAAGGGATGGTTGCTACAATCATCCCTATTGTTCTTTTTTATCTGATGGAGGCTAACACCCACAACGCTTTTACCGAGGTAAGAGCGTGGGCACAGTTCTTCAATATCTTGATTATAGAATTCCTGTTTTTAATCCTAATGGGAATAACAGGTCGTGTGTCTGTAAGCTTGCAGATACTCACTTTTCTTGCGGCCGTTTTCGGCCTTACCAACTATTACGTTTATACATTCAGGGGTTCGCCTTTTGTGCCTTGGGACGTATTGTCTTGGAAGACAGCGTCCAGTGTTGCGGGAAACTATGATTTTGCTCTGCCTGCAAGACAGATAATCATTTTGGTTGCCATGTTGGCTCTAGCTGTGGCAGCCCAGTTTGTTTGCAGAATAAAGGTCGGTAGAAAGATCAGATTGGGATTTCTCTTAACAGGCTTGCTTTGCCTTGTGTTTCTTTCTAAAAATCTTCAGAACGAAGAATTCCAGGATGACCATTCACTCTACAGATTTCTGTTCACCCCGGTTTACATGTGGCAGGTAAACGGATACATGGTTACCTTCGATATGGATCTGCCTTATGTTACCGTAAAGAAACCGGCGGATTATTCCAAAGAATATGCCGAGTCGATTTTGTCGCGTTATGAAGATGACGAGGATATCGATGAAAGCATCGATAATGAAGAAAACGCAGATGGGGTAGAGAATAACAATAATAATGACAACACATCTACATCAGACAGCACAGACTATCCGAATATCGTAGTTATTATGGATGAGGCTTTCTCAGACCTCTCCGTCCTTGGCGATTTCACCGCGAGCGAGGATCCGATTCCTTTCTTTAAATCGCTCATGAATGCTGACAACTGTACCTCAGGATATTTAAATGTTTCGGTTTGCGGCGGAAATACAGCAAACACCGAGTTTGAATACCTCACGGGAAACACCATGCGTTTCCTTCCGGGAGGTTCCATTCCTTATCAGCAGTACATTACTGAGGATTCGGAGCTTTTTGCCATACCGGAATATCTTGAGAGCCTGGGATACAGCACATACGCCATGCATCCGTACAAGGCATCGGGATGGTCTAGGGACATTGTTTATCCTGTACTTGGATTTGATGACATAAGATTTATCGATGAAATGACAAATCTTTCTGTTATCAGAGATTACGTTTCCGATTATGCTGCTTTTGACAATATAAAGCAGATTATGGAAGAAAAAGATGATTCACCGGCTTTCATTTTTGAGGTCACCATGCAAAACCATGGTTCCTACTCAAAGGAAGCGGACAATTTTACTCCGACAATTACGGTAGAGGGTAAGGAGAGCAACTTTTCGCTGACACAGTACCTTTCACTTTTAAAAGAAACTGACAATGCCCTCAGCGATTTGATACAATATTTCAGTGAGCAGGATGAGAAGACCATAGTGGTGTTCTTTGGAGATCACCAACCGAACAATTCGGTGGCAAAGAGTATTTTACAGCTCAACGGAATGGACCCTTCATCGCTCACAGAGGAAGAGCAGGAACTCAGATACATCGTGCCTTATGTTATCTGGGCGAATTATGATATAGACGAAGAAAAGGATGCGGATACAAGTGTGAATTTCCTTGGAATGGAAACACTTCGCACAGCAGGTGTTCCGCTCGCACCATATCAAAAATTGTTGGAAGAGTTGGAAGAGTATTATCCGATCATATCGGCAAGCAAGCTGGTATGTGAGGAAGAAAGTGAACTGATATCGGACTATGAAAAAGTACAATACTACATGCTTTTTGACAGATGAAAAGAACACTAAAAAGATAGGATATGCACTGGCATTTGCTTTACCATTGGTGTTTTGCCTCATAATGATGTTTTTGGGGGAAATCTATCCGTTTGGTGAAAACTGTATTTTGCATGTCGACATGTATCACCAGTATGAGCCGTTTTTTACGGAATTTGCATCAAAACTAAAGAGCGGTTCAAGCCTTTTGTTCTCGTGGAAACTTGGAATGGGCTCGGATTTTGTCTCTCTTATAGCATATTATCTGGCCAGTCCTTTCAACCTTATACTTTTATTTTGGCCAATTAATCATGTGATAGAGGCAATGACCGTCATCATCGTTGCAAAGCTTTGCCTTATGTCAGTGACATTTTTTGCTTATGAAAACTATCATTTCAAAAAATGCGATTTATCATATGTACTCTTTGGTTTGTTTTACACCTTTTCCGGATATATAGCAGCATATTATTGGGATATTATGTGGCTTGATGCGTTGATGCTTCTTCCGATTGTGCTTATCGGTCTTGAGAGACTTGTGTGGGAGGACAAACCGTTTCTTTATGCAATACTCCTTGGAATCACGATTTTCAGCAATTACTACATTGCGTACATGGTCTGCATATTCCAGGTGATATGGTTTTTGTTTCAGTTCATCAACATTGATGAAAAGATTAGAAAAGTAATCGTTTCCGTAAGATTTGTATTTTTTTCACTTATCGGTGCTTCCTTCGGAGCGATTCTTATCATTCCGGAGGCATATATTCTTAGATACAGCGGAAATGAAACGGAGTCATTTCCATCAAGCGTAAAGGTTTATTTTTCCATTCTTGAAGAAATAACAAGAATGAGCTTTTCCGTGGAACCATACACCTCGGGAGACCATTGGCCGAACCTTTATTGCGGAGTGGCATGTCTCGTTCTTCTTGTTTTGTATTTTGCAAACAACAATATAAAGCTTAGAGACAAGATAATCAGAGCTGTCGTTCTAATCTATTTCCTTTTGAGTTTCAGCATCAATATTCCTGATTACATTTGGCATGGAATGCATTTTCCGAATTCACTTCCTGCCAGACAGTCATTCCTTTTCATCTTCCTCATTCTCGTGATGGGGCAGGAGGCATACCTCAGGATGAAGGAAAACAGACCAAGGCATTTCCTTTATGCTCTCGGAGTGGGAGTGCTTTTTATTGTGAATGCCGTTGTATTTGGCCAAAATGCAGGAATTGATAAAAAGACTATCGTTTTGACTTCGGTAATTTTAGGCGGCTACATCATGCTTCTATTCTTTTTGGATACCTGCAAAAAGAATGAGAGAAAAGTGTTTATGGGCCTGCTTTGCGCCATGGCTTTGGTAGAGTGCTTTGCAAACTTCAATAGCACTGGCCTTTACACCACATCCAGAACATCATACACATCCAATTGGGAAGCAATCTCATCTTTGGTGGAGTCTGCAAATTCTAGCGATTCCACATTTTGGAGAATGGAAAAAGAGGAGAGAAAGACAAAAAACGACGCCATGATTCATGGCTACAGGTCGGAAACAATCTTTTCTTCTCTGATGAATATAAATATCGGGACTCTGTTTAAGGCTGTTGGAATGGAAGCAGGAAAGAATTTTTACAGCAACAGCGGAGCTACGGCGTTGACGGATGCAATGTTTTCGATGAAGTATCTGATCTCGGACTGCGATTCACTTACATCGCCGCTCAGAACACTTATTGATGAGGCGGACGGCTATTATCTTTACGAAAACAATTACGTACTTCCTGTAGGCTACACGATTCCTTCAAATCTTGAGGAAAACTGGATCATAGAATCAAAAGCGTCGGTGAAGAACATAAATAATCTGGCCTACACTCTAGGTGCATCTTTTGATCTCCTTCAGGAAACGACAAATGACGCGGCTGCAAATCTGAATTCCACGGTGTACAGCGTCAAGGAGGAGGGCTACTATTACGCTTCGTATGATGACAAGAGCGTAAAGACTATTTCCATAACCACCTCTGCGGGAACAAGACAGTACACGAAGGCAGACCACGTTTTCCTTTTGGATTTTGGCTATCTTGAAGAAGGAGAGACTGTGACACTTCAGTTTGAAGGAGTGGATACACTTCCGATTAACGTGTACAAGATGAATCTTGCCGTTATGGAGGAAGTATTTAACAATTTGAACACAAATGTGTTGGAAAATATAGAGTATGGTGATACATACCTGAGCGGAACCATTCATATCGAAGAGGGCGAGGATTTGCTTCTCACAGTTCCTTACGAGGATGGATGGACATTGTATGTAAACGGGGAGGAGTACAACAAGGATTCGTTGATGGAAGCATTTACTCTGGTCAAACTATCTCCGGGAGATTATGAGATCGAGATGAAATACTTCACACCGGGACTTGTGACAGGTGCAATCATTACTCTTTGCGGTATATTAATTCTTGTGGCATTGGTTTTAGTGGGCTATTTTGGTAAAAAAAAGGTGGAAATTGCACTAAAAGAAATGGGGCAAAATTAACAAAAATCACACCGAAAATGCACGTATATTTTGTGCAATTTTTATCACAAAGAGTTGTAGTACTTCCGAACCAATTTTGGTAAAATATTGTCAGATTTCGCGAAGCAGGAGAAATGATAATTATGGAAGAGAGAAGACAAATTAATCGTGTCGATTATCCTACAAAGAGTGTGATAGTTGTATGCGATACTATGGACAAGTATTTTGTTGAGACCGAAAACGTGAGTCCTCTCGGAATGGGGCTTAAACTTGATGGGGACGCGCCTGATCTCACAGGCAAAGATATCATTATTGTTGCAGAGACTTTAATCATGTACTCGACTGTTGTAAGACAGGAAAAGGCAATAGACGGTTCATGGACAGTCGGAATTCAGGCTAAGAAATTCACATCAGATGTTTTACAGTATCTTTTTGACAGCATAACACCCGGATTGAAGGATGAGTAATTTAGGGGATGGGGAAGTCTAATATTATCAGGGTGAATTATGAAGGACCGGAAAGCAGATAAGAATATTGTCGGTGCTATGGTCGTTGGTCTTTATGAAACAATCGTAAACTCCAATTGGGAGAATGGGACTGACGATAAAAACGACAATATGGAAATGGAACAATATAATAAAATAGCCGAGGCTTCTTACAGACTTGCGGATGCAGCTGAGGAAGCTTTGGTTGACGTGCGTTCCATGGAAGAAAAAGCTTCCGGTGTATCTATAGAGGATATCTCCCTCATTTCAGATTCCCTCAAAGAAAACGGCGAAAAGAAACTAAAAAAAGCAATTAAGCATGTAAAAGACCTGGATAAGGATGTTCTTGAAGTCAAGGATCATACGGTTATTTTGCAGAGAGAGATGAAGAGAGCCACAAAGGCGGCAAACGACGCCGGCGGAGCTGTGGCAGGTATCGTCTCAAAACTTTTGGAGGCAAGAGTCGGTATCACGAGGAGCATAGAGAATCTCGGAATTGCAGCCGACAGCGATGAAGCGTACAGAAAGTTTTCTACAGCCCTTGCCAACGCTACAGGAGCATATTCTCACGCATCGGACGGTAAGGAAATATATGACGAAGCTCTTTTACTCTATGAGAAAGCAGGAAAAGCCGGAGAGAGAGCAAAGAAAGGACTTGACGATGCTTTCGAGAAGCTGAGTTTCGATGCTTCAAGCGCATGCGCTGATATAGTTTCAGTTAAAAACAATCTGGACAGATTGAGAACCGCATTAAAGAAAAACCTGGAATCGGCAAGACGTGAAAAAGAGAGAACCATAAAAGACAGCGATGATGGAATCGTTAAGCTTGACGACGGTGTGAGATACAGACTCTCCGATGAAGTGGAGGAGGTTTTCGTTTCACTCAATGACACTGTTCGCCATGTTGAGGGTGAGGTTACCGATTTATCAAATGTATCCGAGAGCGTTGAGTACAACCTCGATGATGGAATCTACAAAAAACATAAATACGGAACAGTGACATCCGTTGCTTTTTTGGGAGCTACCTTGAGCGGAAAGGATGACGGCTTCAGCAACATCGGACAGGCGATAAACTCAGCTGCAAAAAGTTGTACCGAGCAGGCATCACACCTCGACGTAAATGATGATGTTAAAGACATCAATATCGACTACACATGCACCGTGAAAACTAGCGATTCTTTAATCAGGGTATACACGGAAAGTATCAGTGCAGAGCAGATAGAAGAAATGAAAAAGGACAGCATCACACAAAAGGACGGAATGGATGTTGTCATCTTAATGACGGACAAAGAGACTTCAACAGTTACCTATGCATTGACGGAAAGTGTTCAGTCCGATTCTAAAAAACTCGGAATAGACGTTATCTTTTCTTCTGAGGATGATGGGGATATAGATTGGAATGTAACCGGACAGAATGTTTTGGATGCTATAAATAAAAAGGCTGATCTCGCAAACGGAATCATAGTGAATTCATCTCTCAAGCTTTCACCAAAAAGCAGGGGAGTTTTGGGCATCAGTTATCTTTATATACCGACCTTCAGTATTTCTGTTACCGAGACAAAAGATATTGAAATCGGAACAAAGTTTTCGGATGAGAAGGCCGTTGAAAAAATAGCACTTGAAGCTCTTGAGGAAAAGTCTAAGAAACTTCTCGAAGAGGAAAAGAAAAAATATCCGGAGCACGATCTTTCATTTCAATCGGTAGGAATTGATACTGAAGTTTCTGTGGCATACAGATACGACATCTATTATAATAAATATGTTATGTTGGACACCGAGGATGTACTTATATCCACAAAGACATACAGACTGGTGCCGGCAACGGAGAGTATATACAAACCGGATGTAGTGGCGAACATGCTCGAAATGGACGAAAAGACCGACGGTCTTTTGGCCACAATGAATGACCTTGAAAAGATGGCAAGTGAGATTTGTGAACTTGTCGAGGATGCTTCAAATGAACTGAAAAAAGAGTTTACCACTGTTAAATTTAACGAAGTTCTGGACAAAGCTTCAACCAATCTGGGCGTTGCAAACAGCCTTTTGGACAGCATCAATTACAAGCTGACCGATGCAAAGAAAAACTT
>JAILLZ010000089.1 GCA_024692885.1 Lachnospiraceae bacterium
TCTAATGTATTTTTACAATAAACTATACTGCACATGTTCCAAAAATCTGTTTTACCTCTTCAGTGGATTTGTTTAAAACAAATGCACACTCGCTAAACAGATTCTTCTCGATTATTTTCTGATATCGCTCTTCCATAGCGATGTTTTTCTTTCCCATTGCGAGTCTTGCCTGTCTTCTTCTGTGCATGTTCTTTAAAACCGCAATCATCTTTTCGATATCACAGCTCTGAATAACACTCTTGTACATAAGCTCTCTGTCCTTATCAGATGTGATATCTTCTGTCTCAATAGTCGGAATCTCATCGATGTAATGCTTCATTGCATCCGCATCTACCACATTTCTGCATCTTGCATCCATTCTGTCTTCCGGAATATAAACCTTGGCGGTCTTCTCCGCTACCGGAACAAGCACACAAAACTGTGTCCCCTTACTGCTGCTCATGGAATCCATGGTGGTGATCTCTTTAATCTCACAAACACCATTGTTTGCAGTCATCACATAATCTCCAACTTTGTACATTTCGACACCTTCCTTTTCTTATCCCCTGTGCCTTCTACTTCTCCTTCTCAAAATACTTTTCATATGCTCTCACCCCTGAGCGAGTATATTTATAATACCATTTTATTTTTAAAAATGTAAATTCATATTTAGAAATTTTATAAGCATTTTTCCTAAGCGTTTATGTTGCTTTCCACAAACTCTTCCGTCACTCCTGCTTTCTTTTTCCAAAATCCCATTTTGTATGTCACGAACGTTAAGAGCGCACCGATACACCATGCTATAAGCAGTGAATAGAATATACATGCTCTGTCTCCGTTTGGCAGTTCAGGTGTTCTTGTAAGGTACGCCCAAGTGTAAGCTATAGGTACTCGTATGACTATGGTGTTTATTATTGAAATCCACATCGGAGTAACCGTGTCGCCAACTCCTCGCATAACTCCCGACAAGCACTGGGTAATCTCAAAAACAACATATCCCGGAAGAAGTATGCAAAGCATGTCGTAGCTGAGCTCCACAAGCTCCTCCGTCTTTGTAAAAATGCTCATGAGCGAATGTCCCGTAAAGTAAATGATAACAACTATAACCGCAGAGGTAATCATGGCAATGATGGTTCCCTCTTTTGCACCTTTGTGTATACGGTCAAGTTTCATCGCTCCGAGGTTCTGTCCTGCATATGTGGTCATGGCAGCTCCAAATGAGAATGCCGGAAGAATAGCAAAGCCATCAACCCTCATAACCATAACGTTTGCTGCAATGAACACTTCTCCAAAACTGTTTGTAAGTGACTGAACAACAATTGTTGAAAGTGAGAATATCATCTGTGTAACTCCGGATGGAATTCCCAATGATACAATGTGCTTGATGTATTCTCCGTTCTTTCTGAGGTACTCCACCTTGAAATCGAAAACATCCTTCATAATCATCAGTTTTCTCAATGCAAGGATTGCGGAAATAATCTGAGCAATTACTGTAGCCAACGCAACTCCTCCGACACCAAGGTTGAAGTAAGCAACAAACACATAGTCCAAGACAATGTTTATCACCGTTGAAACCAAAAGGTAAATAAGTGCAGAGACCGAATCTCCGAGTCCTCTTAACACACCGCTAAGGATATTGAAATATGCCGGTCCCGCTGCTCCAAGTGAAAGAATGAGCAGATAAAAAAAGCATGAATCAATGATCGTCTCAGGCGTATTCAAAAGTCCAAGTAACGGTTTTATAAAAAACGGTGCAACCACCATGATAAACAGAACCGACATTCCGGTTACGGTGATGCAGGCTCCGACAGATCTTGAAATTTTATCTCTGTCTCTGGCTCCGAAATACTGAGATACCACAATACCTGCACCAACAGATATTCCTATAAAAAGCACCAAAAACAGGTTGAATATCGGTCCCGCACTTCCAACAGCGGCAAGTGCATTGTCTCCGACAAATCTACCTACTATGATACTGTCAACAGTGTTATACAACTGCTGTGCAATATTTCCGATAAGCATTGGTATGGTGAAAGCCACAATCTGTTTCCCCGGGTTTCCAACAGTCATGTCTATCGGAGCAAATAGTTTCTTTAAAAAATTCATTATGTTCCCCAACTTTCTAATATATTTCTTTTTGCGTCATACATAGTTATTATAGCATTTTTTTACATAGTCTGCCATTATTACTCTTAAGTAAGATAAAAAACCTACCCATTAAGAAATGCGCGCAAAAACATACATGCAAAAACAGCGGATCACTTAAGATCCGCTGTTTTATACTACACACAATGTAATTATCTTCTATCCACTTTCTTTGAAAGGAAGTTTCCTATTCCCTGAAGTATCTGCATCAATACTACGAGGACTGCAACCGTAACAAGCATTGTTCCGGTTTCCCAACGATAGTATCCGTAACGGATAGCTATATCTCCGAGTCCGCCTCCGCCGACTACTCCGGCCATAGCTGAATATCCAAGGATGGTTCCGAGGGAAATAGTTATACCTACAAGAAGTCCTGTTCTGGCTTCTCCAATGAGAACCTTAAGGATAATGGTTCTCTTGTTTGCTCCCATACTCTGAGCTGCTTCAATAACGCCCTTGTCGACTTCCTTTAAAGAGCTTTCCACAAGTCTTGCTATGAAAGGTGCCGCTGCAACGGTGAGTGGAACGATGGTTCCGGCTGTTCCGTAGCTCTGGCCCACAACAGCTTTTGTGAATGGAATGAGCATTATGAGAAGAATCAGGAAAGGAATACTTCTCAAAATATTTACCACTATATCCATGATCTTATAAACCAGTGGATGTGGTGATATTCCATCTTTATCCGTTATCGTGAGGATAACCCCGAGAGGCAATCCCAAAGCATATCCCAATGTTGTTGAAACGATGACCATGATGAGTGTGTCCCAGAGGCCATCAAGTAACAATTTAACCAATTCTGCATTAAATTCCATTTGAAACCTCCTCGTCATCCAATCCCATCAGCGCCTTCTCACTCTGTCTGTTTATCAAAAGTCTCTTTGCAGCCAGTGTTTTCGGATTGTCAAACACTTCCTTTGTATTTCCCATCTCTGCAATCTTTCCGCCGTCCAAAACAGCCACTCTGTTGCAGATTTCTTCAACCACTCTCATCTCATGTGTTATGAGGATTATGGTGATTCCGTACTCTTTGTTTATTCTTGAAAGCAAATTAAGAATAGTGTCTGTTGTTTCAGGATCGAGTGCACTTGTAGCCTCGTCACAAAGAATAATCTTTGGCTTCGCCGCAAGGGCTCTCGCTATGGCAACTCTCTGCTTCTGACCACCTGAAAGCTGTGCCGGGAAAGCATTTGCTTTCTCTTTGAGTCCGACTGTCTCAAGATAATGAAGAGCCTGCTTTCTTGCTTCGCTCTTTGATACTCCTGCTATCTCAAGAGGAAATCCCACGTTATCCAAAACCGATCTCTGCATGAGCAGGTTATAGTTCTGGAATATCATGCTTATCTCTCTTCTTGCCAGCATGAGTTCATTCTTATTCAATTCCATCAGATTTTTGCCGTCCACGTAAACTGCTCCCGCGTCCGGTCTTTCAAGCAGATTCAAGCATCTTACGAGGGTACTTTTTCCCGCACCAGAGAGACCAATAACTCCGAAAATCTCTCCCTTCTCTACGGAAAAGCTTATATCTCTAACCGCGTGAACCTTTTGCTCAGCCGTATCAAAGCTTTTCGCAAGATGCTCTACCTTAATTACTTCCATTACAATATCTCCTGAAACTTGTTACTATTTATTCTTCGAAAGGGATAACAGCTCCGTCGTAAGTCTCATTGATGAATGCCTTAATCTCGTCTGACTTAAGTACATTTACGAGCGCCTGGATTCCTTCGTTGTTTTCATTTCCTGACTCAACAGCAATAATGTTAACGTATGTTGCTGCAGCTTCAGAATCGCTCTTCTCATATGCGATAGAGTCTTTAGCTACTGAGAAACCTGCCTCAAGTGCATAGTTTCCGTTTAATACTACAAGTGCAACTTCATCTTTTACTCTAGCTACCTGAGCTGCCTCAAGCTCTTCAATCTTGATGTTTAAAGGATTCTCAACGATATCAAGTGTTGTTGCCTCAAGACCGGCACCTTCCTTTAATGTAATAACTCCGTTTGCCTCGAGAAGAAGAAGTGCTCTTGCCTCGTTTGTTGTATCGTTTGGAACTGCGATTGTATCGCCCTCTTCAAGGCTCTCGATAGAATCCTTTGTTCCCGGATAGATTCCGAATGGCTCATAGTGAATCTCACCTGCGATAACAAGGTTTGTATCATTTTCCTCGTTGAACTGATTCAAATAAGGAATGTGCTGGAAATAGTTTGCATCAAACTGTCCGCTCTCTACTACGAGGTTTGGCTGAACATAGTCTTCAAACTCTGTTACTTCAAGTGTCCATCCTTCATCTGCCAAAAGCTCTGCTGCCTTTGCAAGAATCTCAGCATGCGGTACAGGTGATGCTGCTACTGTGATTGTTCCCTTGTTCTCTACATCTGCTGTCTCTGTTGCTGTCTCTGTGGTAGCTTCTGTCTCAGCAACTGCCTCTGTATCCTTTGAATCTGTAGAAGCCTTTTCTGCTGTGCTTCCGCATCCTGTGAATGTAAGTGCAAGTGTTGAAATAAGTGTCAGTGCTAAAAATCTTTTTACGTTTTTCATATGTTTTTTCCTCCCAAACTCATGGTTTATTTATGTCTCAATTCTCCTGTGGCCCCAAGTTTTCTATTAAATAAAAAAACCGGAAGCTTATATTAAGCTCCCGGGCATATGGCGTAAATGCATTATTGCACTTTTATGAGGCGCACAAACTCACAATCGAACGCCCCAGCCATATCACATGCCCGGGAGTACTGCATTCGACGACACATCGCACTATCGATTGTATGAGTTTTACTTACAAACATTTTGTGCCTCCAAAATTTCTAAAACAATAAAAATAAACTAACACTAGTGAATAAATATGTCAACCCCGGCGTTATTTCGTTTATTTTTCTTTATCCTTTAAGGCTTTTTTGAGTTGCTCTATAACGATTTCCAGAGCCTTGATTCTGGCGTATTTCTTGTCCACTGATTCAAGAACATACCAAGGTGCAAATGCAGTGCTTGTCTTTGCAATCATCTCATCTATAGCACCCTCGTAGAGGTCCCATTTCTCACGGTTTCTCCAGTCCTCGTCGGTAATCTTCCACTGTTTTTCAGGCGTGTTCTGTCTGTCGGTGAATCTTTCAAGCTGGGTTTCCTTGTCAATCTGAATCCAGAATTTAATTATGACAGCGCCCCAATCCTTGAGTTCTTTTTCGAACTCATTTATCTCATTGTAGGCTCTCTGCCAGTCGTTCTCAGAGCAGAATCCCTCCAAACGCTCAACCATTACACGACCGTACCAGGTTCTGTCAAAAATGGTGATGTGACCTGTCTTTGGAAGTCTCGTCCAGAATCTCCAAAGATAATGTCTCGCCTTTTCATGAGGTTCCGGACTTGCTATAGGCTCAACCACGTAGTCTCTAGGGTCTAAGGCCGCTGTGATTCTCTTGATGTTTCCGCCTTTTCCTGCTGCATCCCAGCCTTCGTAAGCTATGATTACCGGAATCTTCTTTCTGTAGACTTTGTTTCCGAGGTCTTTGAGTTCCTTCTGAAGACTCTTAAGCTTTATCTCGTACTCTTCCTCGGTCAGAGTCTTGTCTGCAAGAGAAATATCCGAAAGCTTTGACACTTTTTTAAGTGGGAACGGATTCTGCAATATCGGAACATTCAACGAATGGTTCTTCAATGCCACATCTATTCCCTGATTCAGATACTGAAGCACCTGAAGCTCAGCCCACTTTTTGTTGGTGGCATCTATGATGTACCAAGGTGCTCTGGACTGGTTTGTGTCGCTCAAATATCTGTCAAACACCTCAAGGCTCTCATCGTAATGCTTGTTCTGTTTTAAATCCTCGTCATCAACACGCCAGCTTGTGTTTTTGCTCTCAAGCAGTGTCTCCAGACGTTTCTTTTGTTCCTTCTTTGAAATGTGGAAGAAGAATTTTATTACAAGATATCCGTTATCGCAGAGCTGACGTTCAATAATATTTGTGGAATGAACTCTTTTCTCATAGGTTTCTTCGGATATTTCACCCTCCAAAACGCCATCCACAACTTCGTCCATCCAGCATGTGTCAAAAAGACGGAATTTACCGGCTTCAGGAATTTCTTTTATAAAACGATAAAGGAACGGATATCTCTTTTCCTCCTCATTTGGTTCCCTGTCCATGGTAGCCACTTTAAAGAAACGAGGATCGATATTTCTGATCACTTTTCCGATTATGGCTCCCTTTCCGGCAGCATTCCAACCCTCGAAAATAACCATTACCGGAAGGCCTGCATCTTTTACCTTCATCTGAGATGCCGCAAGTTTTGCTCGCTCTACTTTCAGCTTCTCCTTTATCTCGTCTTCTGAAGGCAGTTCAACTTTTACAAAATCCCCTAGCATACTTTATCCTCCTTATAAAGAATGTCTGTTACAACATTCTCGCGCATATGCGCATCTTTTTTATTAGGACAATATCCTATAAAAAAAGCGACGGACTACATATGTATTATAACATATATAGTTCGTCGCCATTACGGTTTTTATTTATCTATCCCTTGAAGTCCACGTTGAATCCAAGTCCCTGTTCAGCCTCTGCAAAAACAGAATTTGCTCTGTTGTCATAAGCATACTTCGAAACTTTGGAAACAAGATCATCTATTGAATTTGCATGCATTATTACATACTCTTCATTCACATCTTCTGCTTTTTTTACATCCGTCTTTTCTCCGGATACCTTGTCGGCCTTCTTCTCTGCGCGCTTCTCTTCAAGTCTCTTCTGCTCAGCCTTCTTTTCGGTTTTCTTTTTCTCGGAAGCTTTCTTTGCCTTGTTTTCCGCGGTCTTTTTCTCTATGCGCTTTGCCTGATCTGCGGATGACTTTTCAAGTGTTGCAAAGAAATCCGTACTTCCATCGGCATTTACTTTTATTCCAAAGTTTTTGACAGCGGCACCGGTACTTGTAAGACTTCCCTTTGCCATAGCCATCTGTTTCTCGCCCATAGCGATAATTCCTTCATATTTCTTTCTGAAGGATTCATCGGTTGCCATTTTCTCAAGCTTCTCCTCGTCTATGAGGACAACCATTTTATTCGCATTTCCATATGCAGCCGCGTTGGCCTGCACCTGCGATTTCATGTCCTTGCTGACAAGGATAAATTCCGAATTGTAAAACTTGGATTTCAGCTGATTGTAGTAGTCCTTCGCCTTATCCGAAAGCTCTACGTTGCCGATGACTGTGCCGTAACCCTCCTTGGTTTTCGGAACCAAGGAACTGCTTGTGTCCAAAGGTTTCCACTCGGTGTAAGTGACTTTTTTCGTTCCGGCAGACTTTGCCGCTGTTGCGACTGCGTCAGTCTTTGCGGTTTTAGCAACATTTTCCGAGTCGGTAACTTTGGTTTTCCAGTTTTTCTCGTTCTGCACGTAAGCAGAGATTCCTGTTAAACCTGACATATTGCGCACCTCCCTGTATGCAACTTCAAGTCTAAGATGTAATTCCTTTTACATCTCGGTACTCATCCTTATTAAACATGAGTACTCATTTACAATATACCTCAATCTGTATTTCGGCAGGTCATTTAGAAATATTAATATCAGTTATGCATTCTTTGGTGCTTATCTTTTAGTATATATGAACATCTAATCTAAATACTTGGCATTTTTACACAATATCCGCCAGCTTGCATCCTGCAACTGCTATAAGGTCCTTCGGCGCAAGTTCTATCTGGAAGCCTACCTTTCCGGCACTGACAAAGATTCTGTCATACGCTTCTGCGCTCTCATGTATAAAAGTCGGGAACTGCTTTTTCATTCCGATTGGCGAGCAACCGCCGTGAACATATCCTGTCAACGGAAGAAGTTCCTTTTGCTTTATCATAGCGACAGATTTCTCACCAGCTGCCTTTGCTGCTTTCTTTAAGTCAAGTTCTTCTTTTACCGGCACCACAAATACAAAGTAGGCACCGCTCTTTCCCTGAGTCACAAGCGTTTTGAAGACTTTATCCGGATCTTCTCCGAGAATCCCCGCAATCTCTTCTCCGCTCATGGTTGCATCCGGCTCATACGAGTGTTTCTCGTAAGAAATCTTTTTTCCGTCGAGCACTCTCATAACGTTGGTTTTTTCTTCTTTTTTCATATCTAAACATTCCTCTGAACAAATGAGAATTATCCATTTATTATACGCCGGAAAGCAATTCGTTCAACTGCATTTTTTGATTATTATGTTGATAAAAGCATCCTGTCGTTGTCGAGGTCTTTGCCCGTTCCCGCACGGAACTTCAAAAGCAAATCTTCAACTGTGAGGCCTTCTCTCTCCTGTCCCTTCACATCGTATACCACATCTCCGTCGGACATAAGAAATGTTCTGTTGCCAAGTTCAAGAGCCTGTTTCATGTTGTGAGTAATCATCATGCAGGTGATATGATTTTCCTCTACGATTCGTTTGGTCAGCTCAAGTACTTTCTCAGCTGTTCCCGGATCAAGCGCAGCCGTGTGCTCATCAAGCAGCAACAAGCGAGGTGTAATCATTGTGGCCATTAAAAGTGTGAGCGCCTGTCTTTGTCCTCCGGACAACAATCCCACGGGCTGTGTCATTCTGTCTTCAAGCCCCATGTCAAGAAGCGCAAGTTTCTCTCTGAAAAAAGCTTTGTCCTTCTTTGAAATATAGCTGAAAGGTGACATTCCCTCGGCAGTTCTAAGGTAAGCAAGCGCAAGGTTTTCCTCGATGGACATGGAAGGCGCTGTTCCCTTTAACGGATCCTGAAACATTCGCCCGATAACGTGGCTTCTCTTGTACTCTGCAAGATATGTGATGTCCTGTCCGCCAAGCTCTATTCGTCCCTCATCCACATAAAAGGTTCCGGCTATTGCATTGAAAAGTGTGGACTTTCCGGCTCCGTTTGAACCGATGATGGTGACAAAATCACCGTCGTTTATTCTGAGGCTAAGATTGCTGATAGCCTTTTTTTCGTTTACAGTGCCCGGATTGAAGGTCTTTGAGATGTTTTCGATGTTAAGCATTTACACTTCCTCCTTTCCGGTTGGTTTTACAAATCCGTTCTTTTTCTTTTGAAAAGCAATCCACTCCTTTATCCTTGGAGATGCGATTGCAAGTGCAACCACGATTGCTGTTATAAGCTTAAGTCCCTGAACCGGAACAACTTTTGTGTAAAGAACTATTGCGTAGATGAGTCTGTAAATGATTGATCCAACTACCGCTGCAACGACGCCTTTTCTTATTGTCCTTCTTCCGAGAACCGTCTCGCCTATGATAAGGCAGGCGAGTCCGATAACTACGATTCCCGTTCCTCCGTTGATATCAACAGTATTCTGATACTGTCCCACCATGGCGCCGGAAAGACCGGTCATCGCATTTGCTATCATAAGTCCGATTGTGATTGTAAACGCCGGATTTATCGATGAAGCTCTGACCATGTCCATGTTGTCACCGGTTGCTCTTACGGACAAACCGATTCTGGTTCTGAGGAATAACAGCAAAAGTATTCCCGCCAAAATTGTGATAATGGCAGCAAGCAAAACCTCATGCCAGCTTCCCGCAATTCCTGTGGATTTGAACATGGAAAATATGGTTTCGGTTTTTAAGAGGCTAACGTTTGCGCTCCAACCCATCACCATAAGATTTATGGTGTAGAGTCCCGTATTTGTGATGATACCGGCAAGGATTGAAGGTACACCCAGATGAGTCTGCAAAAATGCTGTAACACTTCCTGCAAGAGCCCCTGCAATCATTGCACATATTATTCCAAGAAACGGATGTCCCGCAGCCGTCATGACAACGGAAACAGCTGCTCCTAAAACGAAGCAGCCGTCAGTTGTAAGATCTGCGATATCCAATACTCTGTAACTTAAGAAAAGAGCCATTGGCACAAGAGCATATAAAAATCCGAGCTCAAGTGCAGTCTGTACTATAAATAACATATCCTATTATTCCTCTGATGTAACAACTGTTACAAGTTCTCCCATACTTTCAAATGCACTGTAATCAAGTCCAAGCTTGTCTGCTGTCTCTGTGTTTACAGTAATGATTCCGCCATCCATGAGATAGTAATCTTCCATTCCGTCCATTCCTGAAGTCATTACCTCATATGCAAGGTCAGCGGTCTTTGTTCCCAAATCTGTGTAGTTCACACCACAGGTTGCAAACGCACCGTTTCTTACAAATGAATCTGCTCCGGTATAATGAGGGATTCCCGCATTAGCAAGGTCTTCATATATAGCAAGCTCTGCTGCCATGATTACGTTGTCTGTCGGTGTAAAAATAGCATCAACACCCTCTGCGATAAGAGCTGAAGCTGCTGCAACTACCTCATCGTTTGTAGATGCTGTCTGCTCTGAGTAAGCGATACCCTTTGCGTCAAGATAAGCCTTTGCATCAGCGATTGGTGTCTCAGAGTTCTTTTCTGAAAGTGAATAAAGAAGTCCAACCTTTTCGATGTCAGGGTTCTCGGCAAACATCATTTCCATGATGAACTCTGTGTTGAGCGCATCTGAAGTTCCGGTAACATAATCGATTCCGGTAAGTTCTGCTGCCTCAGGATCTGAAATAGCTGCATAAACAACAGGTGTTTTTGTGTCTTCTGCAGAAACTGTTGAAACCTGTGCAGCAAGTGTAGCTATAGGAACGATAGCATCTACTCCGTCTGCAACAGCCTGGTCTGTTATCTGCTTGATTGTGGTCTGATCATTCTGTCCCGAATAAACTTCGTACTTAATAGTTACCCCTTTTTCAGCAGCTATTGCATCAAGCTCTGCCGTGATGGCATTTGCAATTTCGTCCAATGATGCATGATCCCTATCCGCGGCTCAGGTGGTACTGCGAGCACGACCGCGCAAAGGCCGCGGACGACGCGTTCGCGTACGTCTCCGACGGGCAGAATCCCGCAAACAGCCGCCGCGACCTGCTGATTCGCTACTTCGGGCTGGAGAAGTCCGAGCGCGGCGACCGTGCGCGCGAAATCGCCCGCGGGCTCGACTACGCCGGTTTCGTGGACGGGCGGCTTTTCGGCGAGCTCTCCAACGTCTACCGCTTCGGCGACTGGGCGCTGTTCGCGAAGCTCGCGGAGGCGTTTCCCTCCTTGGGGTGGTTCCAGGACCAGGCGCGCTACCGCGGCTACCTCTTCTCGCTTGTAGCCACCGGACGCGGCGGCGAAGTCGCGAAAAAGGCGGACGAGTTCCTCGCGAAGGACGCGGCGAAGGCGAAGCCGGCGGTCGGTCCGTTCGACCGCGTCCGCTTCGAGATGCTCAAGGCGCTGGCCGCGGGGAAGGACATGGTTCCCGTGGCGAAGGCGGCGAACCTCGGCGTCAAGGAGTACGCGCAGGCCCTGCAGATCGCCGCGCAGTGGTGCCTCAACCTCCAGCGCAACGAGGAGTGCGAGCGCTATGCGTCCGCCTATCGCGCGCTCTTCAAGGAGCTGCCGCCGCGCCGCTACGGCGTCAAGTTCTTCGACCGTCCCGTGAATTCCATCGCCGCATGGCGCGGCATCGCCGACTCCCTCGAGAAGACATACGTCGACGTCAAGATGTGCGGCGAGCTCGACAGCCTCGAGACCGACGTCGCGACCGGGCGCGCCACGATCGAGAAGACGGCGCTCGACTCGAAGGACGCGAAAATGGAGGTCTCGTCGTTCTGCGACGTCGAGGGAGTGAAGGTCGTCATGCGCGTCGTCGACGCCAACGCGCGCGCCGTCGAGCAGGGCTTTGCAGGCGGCATTGGCACGGAGTGCTACTTTGCGCCTGGTGCCGATGCGCCGTACATCTGCTTTTGCTCCACGCCGAAAGAAGGCGTCGGGTTCGTCTTCTACACGGCCTATTCGAGTGCGTACGCCCAGCGTGTCGAGTTTGACGACGCTAAAAGCCCCTATGCCCTCCGCCAGGAGACCGAGTTCGCCGACGGCGACTACGCGCTCATGATCACGCTTCCGTGGAGGGCGTTCTACCAGAAGCTTCCCGCCGCCGCCGGTACGGAGTGGCGCTTCGAGTGCCTTGCGGACGGCTGTTCATGGGGCGGCTCGCAGGGCATCCATGAATCGTCGAGCTGGGGACGTCTCGTCTTCAACCTGAAGCCGGCGGAGATCGCGGCAATTCGCCGCCGTCTCGTCTATGACACATACAAGACTTGGAACCGCACTGGACATGGTCGGCTTTCGGCGTTCGACCGCTGGGGCGATTCGGTCGTCGGCGATCCGGAATTCTCGGATGCCGTCCTGAAACCGTTGGAATCTGCGCTCAAGGCCGAGGCCGCGAAAGTTACGGCGACGATGAGCGACGACGAGGTCAACGAAGTCTACGAGAAGGGTGCGAAAGTCTGGATAGGGCTCGACCACGAGATCGACGCACTCCGTCAGGCGTGGCTCCTCAAGAAGTTTACCGACGCTAAATGATGAAAACGCTCTGACGCTTGGCGTAGCAGCATACTCG
>JAILLZ010000093.1 GCA_024692885.1 Lachnospiraceae bacterium
TCGCTTCATTTAAGACTCTTCCGTCAAACTTAAGCCAGCTCAATTCTCTGTTTTCATAATATTTTGGATTCAAGAATTCCTGTTCCATATATGTCCCCCTCGAAATATTATGATGTTAATAAAGTCGTTTCTCTTTTATTACCGGTCTGAGACCGTAGGTATTTTCAAACAAATCAACCCGGGAATCAAACAAAGTTTTCTCTAAGAGAATGTCATCTTCCGTCTCGATTGATATGATAAAGTCTTTCTCTTTAACTGCCAAGCGAACCTTCTTCATCTTCTGCTTATGGCTTCTGTCAAGAGCATTTGAGACTCTTAAGATGGCAGCAAGCTTTGCCACCGTCATATAACTTTCAATGGAAAGACGGTTTGCCATCTCGGAATAATCCAATATAGGTCTTGTGTTAAACAAAACAACATCGGCAACAATCTCTCTCTCGATGTGTGACAATCCGATAATTTCCGAATTAATGATAATATCATATGAGCATTCCGGTGCATTTGCTATGCTCACGTATTTTCCCACATCGTGCAGAATGGCGGCAACTTCAAGAATAAGCTTCTCTCTTTTTCCAAGTCCGTGGTATTTCTTTAAAGTATCAAAAATCAGATCCGCCGTTTCTTTAAGCGTGTCCGTGTGATCCGAGTATGCATTGAATCTTCCGGCGAGATACCCTGCGGCAGAAATAATATCCGCCTCCATATCATGCGGGCATTTCAGCATTCGTCTCTGAAGTGCGTAATCGTATGCAATTCCCTCGCTTATGTTAGTTCCCGGAACCCAAATGTTTTTCGTGCCGAAAACTTCGGTGATACACCTGTATAAAACTATGTAAGGGATTACAAGCAAATCATGATCGTTGTACAGCTCAAGTTCCGCAAAAATCTGATCCACATTCTTTGAATAGAATTTATTCAAAACCTTAAGGAACTTTTCCGAAGGAATGGTAACACCATCCTTTTTCTTCTCAACCTTTTTTATAAAGTCGGAAGCATAGGCTCCGAGAAATACGACAGTCTCTATGTTTTTATCCGTAAGATAAAGCTTCTTATAGGTGTTAAACTCCTTTATGATTATCTCTTCCATCTGTTTTTCAAATTTGTCAACAGATAAATCTATTCCCTTTAATCTTTCGAGGAGTTTTAACGTTCCCATCGTAAAATGCTGGGTTGTGAGCATTTTGCCTTCTTCGAAAATCGTAACCTGTAAGCTGTCTCCTCCTATATCGACAACTGCGATTCCGCCATCTCCCAACTCGGCAAAGTCTTTTCTGGTAACGACGGACTGAAAACTTATAAACCTTCTCTCCGAGTTACTCAAGACCTCAACAGGAATTCCGCATCGGATATATATCTGATCTAAAATGAACTCCTTATTTCTCACATCCAAAAAGAAGTTTCCGGCTATAGCCCTGTAAGCATCTACCTTATATCCTTCAAGAATGCTTTTGAAATCCAAAAGTGTGGAAGTGAGCTCATCAAGCATATCCGAGCCTATATACTTGCCACGATACACATCCTGTCCGAGGTGCATTCTTGTTTTAACATGGTCTATCTGCTTTATACCCTCAGACCTTTTGATGGTAAATATCTTAAGGCTTACTTCATACGATCCAATATATATTGCTCCAAATACGGTGGTTTTCATAGGCATTCAACCTTTCTTAAATGGTCTTTTCTGTATATCCTATATAATTACCGAGTATCATAAGATCGGTAGTCTCTTCCTTTAATCCTCTGAGCGCATTTTTTACAGCCGCATCACAGAGATTTCCCTCGAAATCAACAAAGAACCGGTATTCCCAATTGGATGTTTCAAGCGGGCGTGACTCAATCTTTGTCATGTTGAGTCCATTGTAAATAAAATGAGAAAGTGCTCTGTAAAGAGAACCGCTGCTGTGTGGCAGGCCAAAACAGATGCTTATCTTATCAGCGCCCTTCTCATATATCTTCTTTCCCGTAACCACAATAAACTTAGTGGAGTTGAACACATTATTCTGAAATCCTTTTGCAAGCACTTTCAGATTGTAAAGATCTGCCGTTCCGACATTTGCTATGGCAGCCTTGTTTATCTTTCCGTCATCACAGATTTTTTTGGCAGCCATTGCGGTATTCTGGTTGGTATGAATCTCCCAGCATTTATGATAATCCAGGTACTTAGAGCACTGCATCAAAGCC
>JAILLZ010000095.1 GCA_024692885.1 Lachnospiraceae bacterium
TACATAGATGGTGTCGGAACTATCATTGACAACTGCATAAACATAGGTACAGACCTCAATCTGAACACGATAGGACAGGTGGTTACTCTGCTTGCAACCCAAGTTGTGGCATTTGGCGGCTCACTTGTTTTTGCAAAACTCTCAAAGAAATATGAGACGGTAAATCTTATACTTGTATGTATTGTGGGATACTTTTTTGTATGCCTCTATGCGCTTACATTAAAGAACCTTATCGGATTTGCGATACTGGCATTTGGAGTGGGATGTTTCCAGGGCTCTATACAGTCTCTTTCGAGATCTTATTTTTCAAAGATCATTCCGCCGGAGCATTCGGGAGAGTACTTCGGTATATATGATATCTTTTCGAAGGGAGCTTCTTTCCTCGGCTCAGCTGTCATAGCAGCCGTAAAGCTTGCCGGAGGAACCATAAACGTGGCTGTGGCAACAATGGCGGTATTTTTTGCACTGGGATTCGTATTGTTAAAAACAGCAGACAAAATAAAGTCTCTGCGCTGAGTTTGATTTGACTTGGAAGTCACATTGTTCTATATTTTTACCTATACGTGAAATATAGGTTTTATATGGAGAAAGAGGAACAAAAAGTGGAAAACGAAAAGAAAAAACGTATCTTAAGCGGTATTCAGCCGACAGGTATATTTACTCTCGGAAATTATATAGGAGCTATAAGAAACTGGGAGCAGATGCAGGAAGATTTTGAATGTGCATATTTTATCGCGGATCTTCACTCACTTACAGTAAGACAGGAGCCGGCTAAGCTTAGAAAACAGATACTTGAAGCATTTGCGCTTCTTTTGGCATGCGGAATAGATCCAAAGAAGAGCCTTTGTTTTATACAGAGCCACGTGCCGACACATACAGAACTCTCATGGATTCTGTCAGGTGTGACACAGTTTGGTGAGCTCTCAAGAATGACACAGTTTAAAGATAAGTCAGCAAAACATGCGGACAATGTAAATGCCGGGCTTTTCACATATCCGGTACTCATGGCGGCGGATATCCTTTTATATCAGGCAGATTTCGTTCCTGTAGGAGCTGACCAGAAGCAGCATCTTGAGTTTACAAGAGATATCGCTGAGAGATTTAACAGCAGATACAGCCCTACGTTTACCTTGCCGGAACCGTATATAGCAGAATCCGGAGCAAGAGTTATGTCATTGCAGGATCCGACAAAGAAGATGTCAAAGTCAGATGAGAATCCAAAGGCTTTTGTATCTATACTCGATACACCTGATGTTATAATGAGCAAATTTAAGAGTGCGGTTACAGACTCCGATACTGAAGTTTGCTACAAGGAAGGAAAAGATGGAATCAACAATCTCATGTCCATCTATTCTGTACTCAACAATAAATCACTTGATGAAGTGGAAAAAGAGTTTGCCGGAAAGGGATACGGCGATTTCAAGAAGGCAGTCGGTGAGACTGTAGTAGAAGCGCTTCGACCTATAAGAGAAGAGTTCGACAGACTCAAAACTGAAAAAGCATATCTCGAGGAAGTATATACCGAGGGAGCAAGAAATGCGACAGCAATTTCTTCCCGTACGCTTTCAAAGGTTAAGAGAAAGGTCGGCCTTTTATAAGGCTTAAGGGTGGAAAAATGCTGATAGTTACAACAATGTGCAAGATTTTTTTGGCAATGGTTGTAGGTTTTTATTGCAGACGAAGCGGCATTTTTAAAGAAGGGGGAGTGGAGTCCATCTCCTCCTTTTTAGTACGTGTAGCCGCTCCTATGTACATAGTCTTTTCCATGTCAAATGCAGACAGAAGCGATATGAAGACCGTTGTCACTCTCTTTGTGGCAGGTGTGGGAATATATGTCGGTATGATTATCATATCAAAGATTATATTCACCATCTGGAAAGTGCCTGAGGATAAAAGCAGTGTGTATCAGTTGATGCTGGTTTTTTCAAACTGTGCACTCATGGGATATCCGGTTGCGGAGGCCTTCCTTGGAGAAAATGCCATTTTTTATATGGCTATCTTAAATCTTCCGTACAATATCCTCTTTTATTCATACGGAATATATATGCTTGCAAAGAGCAGCGGAAAGAAGTCAAAGCTTGATTTGAAGCTTTTGTTCAGTGCCCCTTCACTTGTATGTATGGGTGCTTTGGTTATTTATTTTACCGGAATCAAGCTTCCGGTGTTTGTGAGCGAGAGCCTGGGCTTCGTCGGAAGTTCCATGTCGTCGCTTTCAATGGTTTGTATAGGTGGAACCATAGCAAATTATTCCGTTAGAGAAACCTTAAAACAGACATCGCTTTACGGAGTGGCAGTAATGAGGCTTTTCCTTATACCCCTTTTGGTATATGCAGTTCTTAGTCATGTCATAACAGACATGTACCTTGTGAGACTTGCAACCTTGAGCGTGGCCATGCCTACCGGAGCGATGATAGCCATGGGAGCCATCGAGTACGGTGGAAATGAGGAGGCGGCCTCCGCGGGAGTGGCGCTTACAACCATGCTTTCTATAGTCACCATCCCTGTAGTAGCTCTTGCTATGGGGATAGCATAAGAACCGGGAGATTTAAGATGCACTTTTATCATGGAGATATAGTCTATTCAAAAAACAAAAAAGAACTTGCAGTACATGAAAACAGTTACCTTGCCGTGGAAAGCGGCAAGGTTTTTGGTATATTTGATACCATTCCAAAACAGTATGAGAATGCAGCTGTCACAGACCATGGCAGAGCGCTCATTATACCGCCTTTTTCCGACCTGCACGTGCATGGCGGACAGTACGGACAGCGCGGATACGGGATGGATATGATTCTTTCCGACTGGCTGTCAAATTACACTTTTCCTGAGGAGGCTAAGTTTAAGGACAGCGAGTATGCATCAAAGATATACAAAGCCTTTGTAGGGGATATGATAAAAAACGGAACCTTTCATGCGAGCTTTTATACAACCATCCACAGTGATACGGCGGGGCTTCTCATAAAGTATATGGAAGATGCCGGCATGCACGGCTTCGTGGGCAAGGTAAACATGGACATGAATTCGCCGGAGTATCTGATAGAGGATACAGCCGAATCTTTAAAAGCCACTGAAGGCTTTTTAGAGAAACATGCAGACAATAAAAAGGTGAGACCTATAATCACGCCGAGATTTGCCCCTACATGCAGCAGGAAATTAATCTTTGGACTTGGAAAACTCGCAAAGAAGTATTCCATTGGAATGCAGACGCATGTGGTTGAATCGCTGTGGGAGAAAGAGGAGGCTATAAAGCTTTTCCCTGATTGCTCCTGTGACAGCGAAATATATGAAAAGGCAGGGCTTTTGGAAAATGGACCGGCACTTTTCGGACACTTCATTTTCCCGGGAGAGGACGACATAAGAATCGCAAAGAAATACAATGCAATAACCGTGCACTGCCCTGATGCTACAAACAATATCATAGCGG
>JAILLZ010000105.1 GCA_024692885.1 Lachnospiraceae bacterium
TGAGTTTCATAAAGAACATGAATAAAGATAAAAACAGCCTGAAACTTATAGAAATCATTATAGGTATAGCCAAATTTCTTGATGTACCTGTCGTTGCTGAAGGAGTGGAAGAGGAAGCCCAGGTAAAGACGCTGAAAGAGATGGGCTGTGATATTATACAGGGATTTTATTTTTCAAGGCCACTTCCTGCCGAAGATTTTGAGCAATTATTGGAGAAGGAAAAGAAAGAAGGACATATCGTAAAAAGCGGATGATTGTATATAGGGGGGATTTATGCTTACATTAGAGAAATTAAAAGAATTTGGAGCAAATGCAGAAGAAGGCCTGGCAAGATGCATGAATAATGAGGATTTTTACCTTAGAATGGTCGCCAAATCTGTTTCGGATGAGCAATATAAAAAGCTCACCGATGCAATTAATGCAGGTGAGCTTGATGGTGCTTTTGAAGCGGCGCATGCACTTAAAGGTATAAATGCAAATCTTTCTCTTACGCCTATTTTAGACCCAGTATGTGAGATTACCGAGCTTTTGAGAGGCAGGACGCAAGCTGATTATGCGCCTTATGTAAATAAGATAATATCCAAAAAAGACGAATTAAAATCACTATGTGATTAACGTAAAACTAATTTTGCGTGAGGAGTGTACGATTAAATAAACTGGTTTGTAAACTCCTCGATGCTCATCGGTTCAGAGAGAAGATATCCCTGATAATAGTCGCAATCCATGGCGGCAAGGGTATCTTTTTCTGTTCTTGTCTCAACACCCTCCGCAACGACGGTCAGACCGAGCTCATGACTCATTTGTATCATATGTTTGAGCAAGGTGGCTACCTTTGGCAGGTTATGATGAATGATAAGAGACCTGTCAAGGTTTATGGTGTCTATGCCTTCAATTGTTAGCATGATGAGAGATGAAGAATCTTTTCCGACATCGTCAAGCGATACCTTAAAACCTTGAGTTTTTATCTGTTTGATATAGTTTTCAAGCCTCATTCTGTCCATGGCGTCACCAGACTGGGTGATTTCAAGAGTGAGAGATGAGTGATCAAAATCAAATTCATCTGCAATTTTCTTTATACTTCTGAAAAAGTCCAAATCCGTCAGAGTGTTCTTTGAAATATTTACAGTCAGATTAAAGTCTGTTATTCCTTTCTCCGCCTTTAAGTAGGAAAGGTATTCACATGATTTCTTGAAAACAAAATAATCCACAACAGAAACAAGACGTTCCTTTTCATATTGCGGAATAAACTCATATGGAAGAACGGTATTCCCGTAATCGTCAATTTTTCGAACGAGAGCTTCGGCGCCGGCAATTCTTTCTGAGAAGAGATCAGCCTTTGGCATGAGGTAAACGCGGTATTTTTCGTTAATCAAATCATCGGCCAATACTTTGGCAAGTACTTTGTGCTGTGCGGTTTCTTCGTATGATGTGAAATCATGATACTGCTGTTTTTCGGTGTACATGATTTCCTCAGCCTGACTTGCGCGTCGTTTCAAATCGGAAACCTTATCTTTCCATATATAACCGATGCTTGCTATGTTGTTTCTTAAAGCGCATTCACTTATGATGTCATGCATTGTGCTTTGGAAGGATTCCTTGGAAACGTTCTCGCGAACTACAACGAATTCATCCCCACTTATTCTGAAGATTTCTTCTTTTTCGAAATACTTCATTAGAATATCAGCAAATTCTTTTATCATCTTATCGCCGTATGCGTGTCCCAAAAGATCATTGGTTTTCTTCAGGCCGTTGAGGTCGGCAAAAGCAACGCCGACATTGTGTCTGGCATTTTGTTTGATATTATCGATTCTTTCGGTATAAGCGTTTCTGTTTCCGACATTTGTAAGATGATCGTAGTAACTCAGTTGGTAAAGCTGCGCACGGCTTTCCTTTAATTCTTTTTCAAAATTCACTTCCGATGTGATGTTTTGGAAAGTGACATAATACAGTCTTTTGGTCTCGGAAACCATTCTTGTACAACAGGTTGAATAAATGTACATTGTGCGTTCCGGTGTTGAACCTCTCAATCTGAAACGACAGTTTGCACTTCCGGTTCTTTTTGCGGATTCGAGCATATGAGTAATAATATATTCATCATCTGTATGGCAAAATGCACATATGTTCTGGTTGAAGAGGGCGGATAACTTTTCGGAAGTCCATTCTCTTTCATGATCATCCAAAAGAGTGCCGACTTTGTTTGCAAAAAGAACAAGAGAGTCGTTTATTCCAATAGTATTGATAACATTGTTTTCCTCGGAATAAATTGCAAGTCCTATGGATATATTGTTGGCGAAATCACTCCATTTGTCGGAAAGCTCAGCCGGTATAGACTTTGTGTTAAGGAATGA
>JAILLZ010000111.1 GCA_024692885.1 Lachnospiraceae bacterium
TATCGCTATGCCCCCTCTTTATAAGGCAATTCCGTCAAGGGGAGAGGAAGAGTACCTCTATGACGATGTGGCTTTGGAGAAATACAGAAAAGCCCACAAGGGACCTTTCACACTTCAGAGATACAAAGGTTTGGGAGAAATGGATGCAGAGCAGCTCTGGGAGACAACACTTGATCCTGAGAGAAGAATGCTTAAACGAATCGAGATAGATGATGCAATTCAGGCATCTAAGGTTACGGAGATGCTTATGGGAAATGATGTACCGCCTAGAAAGGCTTTCATCTATTCACATGCGCTTGACGCCGAACTAGATATTTAATTACGGATTATAGTAAATCGATTCGAAATGAATATCGCGGCAGTTCCAATTAAGAAATGTCGCGTTGGAGGTATTAGTTTTAAATGAGTGAAACAGAACGCATTATTCAGACGGAATATTCCGATCATTTGCAGAAATCATATATTGACTATGCGATGAGCGTTATCATAGCCAGAGCCATACCGGACGTAAGGGACGGACTTAAACCTGTTCAGAGAAGAACCCTCTACGATATGTATGAGCTTGGCATAAGATATGACAGACCTTACAGAAAATGTGCCCGTATCGTCGGAGATACAATGGGTAAATATCACCCACATGGAGATTCCAGTATCTACGATGCTCTCGTAGTGCTTGCACAGGATTTCAAAAAAGGCCTTCCGCTTGTTGACGGACATGGAAACTTTGGCTCCATCGAGGGAGACGGAGCCGCTGCCATGCGATACACGGAGGCAAGGCTTCAGAAGATAACACAGGAAGCATATCTTGCTGACCTCGACAAAGATGTGGTTGATTTCATGCCAAACTTTGACGAGACAGAAAAGGAGCCTGTTGTTCTTCCTGTAAGAATTCCAAATATCCTTGTAAACGGATCTGAAGGTATTGCCGTAGGTATGGCAACAAACATACCTCCGCACAATCTCGGAGAGGTTTTGGACGGAGTAGAGGCCTTTATCAAGGACCCTGATATCAATACCGAAGAGATGATGGAGTACATCAAGGGACCTGATTTTCCTACAGGTGGTATTGTCGTAAACCAGGAAGATTTGAAGGCTATCTATTCAACCGGAGTCGGAAAGATAAAAATCCGCGGAAAAGTGGAAGTCGAGAAGGTGAAGGGCGGCAAGGAACTTCTTGTCATTACTGAAATCCCGTACACCATGATCGGAGCCGGTATTGAAAAATTCTTAAATGACATAAAGGGACTCGTTGAGGATAAAAAGACCAACGACATTGTGGATATATCAAACCAGTCTTCAAAAGAGGGAATCCGTATCGTAATCGAGCTTAAAAAGGGCGCCGATACAGAGAAACTCAAAAATCTCCTCTACAAGAAGACAAAGCTTGAGGATACTTTCGGAGTAAACATGCTCTGTGTTGCAAACGGAAGACCTGAGACATTGGGCCTTGTTCCGCTCATCAGACATAATGTTGAATTCCAGTATGAGCTTGCCACCAGAAAGTACACCACACTTCTCGGAAAAGAAAAGGAGAAGCAGGAGGTTCAGGAAGGTCTCATAAAGGCTGTCAATGTTATAGATCTCATTATTGAAATCTTAAGAGGCAGCAAGAATATAAAAGATGCCAAGGCATGTCTTACCGAAGGAAAGACAGATGACATCAAGTTCAAGAGCGAAGCTTCAAAGAGGGATGCTGCAAAGCTTCATTTCACAGAAAAGCAGGCTTCCGCAATCCTCGAGATGAGACTTTACAAACTCATCGGTCTTGAGATAGACGCCCTTGAAAAAGAGCACGAGGAGACATTGAGAAAGATTGCCGAGTACACGGATATCTTAAACAACCGTGCAACCATGGCAAAGACAATTCTCAAAGACATCAGAGCTTTCAAGAAAGAGTATGCAACAGAGAGAAAGACACTTCTCGACAATGCCGAGGAAATTGTTATCGAGGAAGCTCCTATTGAAGAGATGGATGTTGTATTCCTCATGGACAGATTTGGCTATGCAAAGGTTGTAGATCAGACTGTTTACGAGAGAAACAAAGAAGCAGCTGATTCGGAGAACAAAATTGTATTTACCTGCAGCAACCTTGACAAGATATGTATATTTACCACAACGGGAAGAATGCACACCATAAACGTGCAGGCCATCCCGATGGGGCGTTTCAGGGACAAGGGAACTCCTATAGATAACCTGAGCAACTACGACAGTAGCGAGGAAACCTATGTATTTATACAGGCAATGAAGACACTCAGGGAGAAAAAGCTTGTATTCGGTACAAAGAGCGGTCTCATAAAGGTGGTCGACGGTAGCGAATTCGATGTTACAAGAAAGACAATTGCCGCTACAAAACTTGCCGACGATGATGAAGTTGTTAGCGTGGATTACTTTAACGAAGAGGAATCCATTGTAATTCAGACAGCAAAGGGTATGTTCCTGCGTTTGAACGAATCGGAAATCCCGAACCAGAAAAAGAATGCCGTCGGAGTCAGAGGAATCAAACTTGGCGCCGACGATCATGTTACGGATATATATCATTTACATGCCGGAGAAAACATTGTTATCGAGAGATCCGGAAAGAATCTTGAACTGAACCGACTTAAGACAGCCGGAAGAGGTACAAAAGGAAACAAACACTGACATTTGCTATGAAGGACAAGAACGTAAAAGAGTTTGAAAAAAATCTGGACAGTCTGGGATGGGTATTTGGACTGGAAGCTGTTTCATCGCTGGTCGATGAGATGGGAATCGGCGATAACATTCCCGTTATTCATGTGGCCGGAACCAACGGTAAAGGTTCCGTTTGCATGATGCTTTCAAACATTTTTAAGGAAGCGGGGCTTAAAGCAGGGTTATACATTTCACCTGCAGTCTTTGATTCACTTGAAACCATCAGCATTGACGGGCAAAACATCACCGAGGAAAGCTACGATAAGCACATGCTCTCTATAAGGGAAGCCTGTGAGAGAGTAGTAAAAAAAGGTTTGTCGCACCCGACAGCTTTCGAGGTGAAGACTGCCCTTGCTTACGGCTGGTTCTACGAAAACAAATGTGATGTCATAGTTTTTGAAACAGGACTTGGCGGTCTCACCGATGCGACAAATTTCATAAAAAATCCATTATGTTCTGTTATAACTGAAATAGGCATGGATCACATGGACATTCTGGGTGAAAGCATCGAGGATATAGCTAGGGCAAAAGCCGGAATTATCAAGGAAGGATGTCCGGTATTTACTGGCGTTTCCAATGAACAGGCTTTAAATGTCATAAAGGAAGTCGCCGGAGAAAAGCATTCTAAACTAACGCTTGTTGATTTCCCGAAAAAAGAATACCGTCTTACCTCGCCGGTACCTGCTCAGCAGAAAAATGCTGCTTTGGCATTTTCGGTGGCAGAATTTGTGCTTGAAAAACTTAATCTTTCTGTGGCTGATGCGGTTATAGAAAAGGGTATTTCTTTGACAACTTTTCCGGGAAGATTTGAGAAGATATGCGATGAGCCAACAGTCTATATTGACGGAGGACACAATGTCCAGGCCGTAACGGAGCTTAAGAAGACCATAGAGCTTTTGAACAAAAGCGAAAACCATCCCGGCAGGAAATGGGTTTTTGTTTTCGGAATCCTGAAGGACAAGGATTACGAAAGCGTTATAGATATCATGGCGCCTTTGGCAAAAACATTTCATGTGATTACAGTTCCGAATTCCAGAGCCTTGGAAGCGGATGTATTAAAGAATGAAATCGAAAAAAGGGGAGTAAAAGCTTTCTCTTATGAAGATATAGGGGATGCATACAAAGCGGCATGCCTTGAAGCAAAAGAGGAAGGAACCAAAGTGCTTGCATTCGGATCGTTTTATTATTTAAAGAGAATTATTTAGGAGAAGCATATGCAGCAACACGGGGGCTTTAGAAGTAAATTGGGCAACATCATGTACCCGATTTTCATGTATTATCTCATACAGCTTATCGTTTATTATGTCATCGCGATGTTTGTTGATGACATAAGCGA
>JAILLZ010000132.1 GCA_024692885.1 Lachnospiraceae bacterium
TCTTAAAGGACATACCGGTTCTGTAGCTGTTACACTTGAAAACACAAAAACCGGTCTTTCTATAGACTGTAATTACAGTATGAACTAACAAATCACTCATCATACAATCGCATATAAACGTAGTAAAAAAAGCTGTACCGCACAGGTACAGCTTTTTGTTTGCTTTGTTCTATTCTACAAATCCTATGGTATCAAACGGGAAATATCTGAGTCCCGCTTTTCCAAGTATTTTATCTTCTGAAACATATTCGTTTGTCCAATATCTTGCATCGTAAGAATAGTTTCTGTTGTCACCCATTACAAGATAAGAGTTCTCAGGAACCTGGAACACGTAGCCGTCATTGTCGACGGTCCATTCCTCTTTAAGATAACTCTCATCCAACGGTTCCTCGTTGTCGTCTATGTATATCTTTCCTTCTTTGACGCGAACGATTTCTCCCGGAAGACCGATGATTCTTTTTACGTAGCTTTCAGTCTCATCATCAGGATATTTGAATATGATGATGTCTCCTCTTTCAGGTTCAGAGAACAGATATGCGAGCCTGTATCCAAAGAGTCTGTCACCGGTCATAATGGTGTTTTCCATTGAGCCTGACGGGATATTTGCGTTTATGATTACGAATGTCTTTATAACCACTGCAAGTCCGATAGCCAGCACGATAACAACTATCCAGCTGAATACCTCCTCAAAAACTCCGGTCTCATTATCTTTATTTGTTTCCTTTTTTGTATTCTTAGCCATATAAACATCTCCAAAATTTCATACGAACCTTATTTTGTCACAACGCAGACGTTTATGCAAGGACTACGGTATTTTTCACATTTGTGGCCTTTCAATATAAATCGCTTTCGTAATCAAAGTATTACATGCAAAAAAGGACGTGGCATTAACTGCCACGTCCTCGTATAAACAATCATATATTGTTCCGATGTATAATCAACTTATGTGCAATCACACACAAATTAGCATACACCCTGAGCGAGCATTGCGTTTGCAACCTTCTCGAATCCTGCGATATTTGCTCCCATTACATAGTCACCTTCATGACCGTATCTCTTTGCTGCATCATCGATGTTATGGAAGATGTTTACCATAATCTGCTGAAGCTTTGCATCTACCTCTTCGAATGTCCAGCTGAGTCTCTCAGAGTTCTGAGACATCTCGAGTGCTGAAGTTGCTACTCCACCGGCATTAGCTGCCTTACCACCTACAAACCAAACACCGTTTGCCTGGAAGTACTTTGTAGCATCAAGAGTTGTAGGCATGTTAGCACCTTCGCATACTGCGATAACACCGTTTGCAACAAGTGCCTTTGCATCTTCGATATCTAGTTCGTTCTGTGTAGCGCATGGAAGAGCAACATCACACTTGATGTTCCATACACCGTGCTCACCGTTCTTCTTCTCATGATACTCTGCAGAAGGTCTCTTTGCAGCGTACTCTGTAAGACGTGCACGCTTAACTTCTTTTACTTCCTTGATAAGTTCTACATCGATTCCTTCTGGATCGTAAATCCATCCTGTAGAATCTGAACATGTAACAGGCTTAGCGCCAAGCTGCCATGCTTTCTGGATTGCGTAGATAGCAACGTTTCCTGCTCCTGATACGCAAACTGTTTTTCCCTTTAATGTATCGCCATGGCTCTTGAAAAGCTCATCTGTAAGATAAAGGAGACCATATCCTGTAGCTTCTGTTCTAGCAAGAGATCCACCGTAAGTAAGTCCCTTTCCAGTGAGAACTCCTTCGTAAAGTCCTGTGATTCTCTTGTACTGTCCGTACATGTATCCGATCTCACGAGCACCTGTTCCGATATCTCCGGCAGGAACGTCCTCGTCAGCTCCGATGTATTTGTAGAGCTCTGTGATGAAGCTCTGGCAGAAAGCCATAACCTCTCTGTCTGATTTTCCCTTAGGGTCGAAGTCACTTCCACCTTTTCCTCCACCGATTGGAAGGCTTGTGAGTGAGTTCTTGAATATCTGCTCAAAACCAAGGAATTTAATGATTCCGATATTTACTGAAGGATGAAGTCTTAAACCTCCCTTGTAAGGTCCGATAGCATTGTTGAACTGTACTCTGTATCCAATGTTTACCTGAACCTGTCCCTTGTCATCTACCCAAGGTACTCTGAATTTAAACTGTCTGTCAGACTCTGTGATTCTCTCAAGAATAGCCTCTTTTCTGTAAACTTCCTCGTTTGCATCGATAACCGGTCTGAGTGAATCCAAAACTTCCTCAACTGCCTGTAGGAACTCCGGTTCAGAGGCGTTTTTCTCTTTTACGCGCTCAAGTACTTCATCTACGTAACTCATGTCCATTTTCTCCTTTTCTGTTTTTAATACTTTATAAATATATGCCATTTATCTCATGACATATATGTTGTTATACATGCCACATTGGTATTCATATAGCACAAACATAACTTACACGAAATACATTGTAATATTAGTTTTTTTCATTTGCAAGAATTTTCTTTAGGTCTTTACAGTTTTATATCGCTAAAGTGTTTTTTTGAAATTTAGTATTGACCTCGTACCAAAAGAAAGCTATAGTCATCCTTGAAAAATAAATATAGACGACCACTGCTAGGGGTGCTTCGTAACAGAAGCTGAGAAATACCCTTATTACCTGATCCGGTTCGTACCGGCGTAGGAAAGCATTTTTATTTAATTCCTCCTGGCAGATGGCTAAAGGAGGTTTTTTTTATGAACAATTTTTTTGCAACACCAACAGACGTGTGGGGAGATGACGCGGTAGCACTCACACCTACCGGCATCGGCATCATTGTAGCTGTCATAGCAGTTGCCCTGATTGTCATCTTATTTGCAAGCTACAAAAAGAGCAAGTCCGCAAACATTACCACAAAACAGCTTGTGTATTGCGCAATGGCTTTGGCTCTTGCTCTTGTCACTTCAAATATTAAGCTTGCTCATCTTCCAATGGGTGGATCTGTCACACTTTTAAGCATGCTTTTCATCACCCTCATTGGTTACTGGTACGGTCCTGTTGTGGGAATAAGCACAGGTATAGCTTACGGACTTTTGCAGTTTGTAATGAGCCCTATCTTCTATACCATTCCACAGATGCTCACAGATTATCCTCTGGCATTTGGTGCTTTGGGACTTTCCGGATTTTTCAACAGATCAAAATTCGGCCTCAGCGCAAGCTATCTTGCCGGCGTAATCGGAAGATTCTTCTTTGCCTTTCTTTCAGGATGGATCTTCTTCGGCGAATATGCCTCATACTACAACATGGCAGCCGTTCCTTACTCAATCGTATACAATGGTGCGTACATTTTTTCAGAAGCAATCCTGACTTTGGTTATAATCAACATTCCTCCTGTTAAAAATGCGCTTCTTACCGTAAAGCACCGCACCTTGGAGGAGTACTAATACACATATTCCCCCTTATGAAAAATGGAGCTATCGAAATCGTTCTGATTTCGGTAGCTCCATTTTTTAAGATGGATTAACATGAATCATAACATGCTTCACATTCGGGTACTCCTCCTCGATGGCGTCGTGTATTTTCTCAGCCATATCATGAGCCTCCCAAAGTTTCATGTCCCTGTCTTCGCATATCTCGAGCTCAACATAGATTTTCTCGCCGAACTTTCTCGTGCGCAGAAGGTCGATTCCTATTGTAGTATTCTCTTTTTCAGCCACACTCATCACGAAATCTTTGAGTCCCTGCTCGAATTCCTCATCGCATGATGTATCAAGCATTTTTTCTATGGCATCGTTTAGAATCCCTATAGCTACATAGAGTATCACTATGCAAATGACAATTCCGGCGACCTGATCAAGTATCGGAAATCCGTGTCTTGCTCCTATGATACCAACCAGCGCTCCCACCGATGACAATGCGTCGGATCTGTGATGCCATGCATCTGCACGAAATGCACCGAAATTAAACTTTTTGGCATAGTACATTGTGTACCAAAACATTGCCTCTTTCACTAGAATGGATACGACTGCCGCAACCACCGGAAGAACTCCCGGAAGTGTTGCCTCCAGATAGCTTTTGCTCATTATTGCCTGGATACATTTTATTCCTATTCCGGCGCCTGTTACAAAGAGTATCAGAGCGAGGAACATCGACGCCACACTCTCAAGTCTCTCATGCCCGAACGGATGCTTTTCATCCGCTTCTTTTGACGAAAGCACCACTCCGATGTACGCAATAAATGTTGCAAACACATCGGAAAGTGTGTGAACTGCGTCAGAAAGCATTGCGGCTGAATGTCCCAGCAACCCTGCCACAAGCTTAAATACAGCTAAGAATACATTTCCTATAATTCCAACGAAAGCCATCCTGTTAGTGGCTTTTTTTCTGTCCATCAAATTCGCTTCCTTACCTATCATAACCCTCAGCCTAATGTTTTATCTATGATTTCTTTGTTTTGCCTTTTTTCAAGGCTTTTTCCTTGGCTTTCAGAGCATTCTTATTCTCGTACATAAGCACGTCTGCACGCTCAAACACTGCTGCGACATTCTTGTCATTGCTAAATCGTGCCATACCTACTGCGACAACCACGTCCCCGTTCTTGAGATTCTCCTCGTTTTTATCAGCTATCAGTTGCATCAGCTTGTCGATATTGTTGTAAGCGCGTCCCTGGGCGATAACAACAAACTCATCTCCACCGACTCTGAATACCGGACTGTGCCTGAACACCTCGCATATGATGTTACAGCCCTTAATGATATGCTCATCTCCGGCCTTGTGTCCCAGATTGTCATTTACTTCCTTAAGACCATTTATATCAAATACCGCCACTGCAAAATCCTTAACGCTTTTATGCTCTATCTGGGCATTAATCTCGTCCTCCACATCAATGTATGCGTGACGGCTCTTCACTCCGGTAAGAGCATCGAGGTTTACTTCTTTTCTCGCCTCTGTGAGATTGTTCACGTATTCCATGTCACGTTTTACCTGCTCATCAATATCACTGATACCTACTATGAGCTGTCGCTCGTTATTCTCTTTCGTAATGGCAAATCTTACGCAAACATAGACCGGTTCACCTTCAAGCATGACTCTGTAAGTGAGGGAGAAAACTCCTTTCTTTTTGATCTCTCTTAGAACCTTTTCCTTTGTGAAATTATCATTGAAGTATTTCAAGTCGTCTTTGTATACAATATCCTGTTCATAATCTCTAAATCTCTCAAAGAAGTTGTCTCCTTTTTCACCGATTCCGTAATCTTTAAACATTTCGTACTCTGTGAAAAGGCTGTACTCCTCTGTATCAGGATTTACTGTAAATATACCTATATAATCATCTGAAAGTGCAGCAACCCTTGAGTAAATAATCTTCTCCTGCTTTACCTTCTCGTAAGACTGGCGCTGCATCATCTGCGCGTCTATATTGCTTACGCCTATGATTATGCCTTCCTCATCTATACGAGCCACTTTAAGATGAACATACTCCGGCTTGCCATTTATATAAAGCCTGTATGTCAAAGTGAAGCTTCCGCTTTCATCAATTGTTTTTAAGATATTCTCTTTATTAAAAGCACTTAAAAACGAATCAACATCTTCTTCAAATAAAGCCAAAGGTGCATCGTGTCTGACCTGCTCAAAGAAATTGTTCCCGTTTCTCTGAATTGAAAGATGTTTACTGTTATCACCAATACCATATTCGGTAAACTCTTCTGTTTTCAAATCCACATAATAAAAGTAAATGTAATCTGTAGAAAGTGCCTGGGCAACTCTCGTGAATGTAAACTCTTTTTTATCATTCTTTTCGCTTATTCCGAGAACAATCACCGCAAAAGCCACAACCTTATTCACTGGATTGACGGCTACCCTTCGAATATAAATATGAAGAGTTCTTTCGTTTGCGAGTTCCTGATTCACGATTGTGTTCCTTCCATCTTCCACACATCGTAACAGTTTTTCGCAAAATTCCTCCCTAACGCTTTCGCGTATATTTTCGAATTTCCAATGGGTCTGAACCTCAACTCTGCCAAACATTGCCGTGAAGAATTCCCTGAATGTCGGGTTTGTTCTCACAAGCCACATTGCCTCGTTGTCCGTCTCAAGAATTGCCATAGGCATTGTGTTGAAGTATCCCTTTTCCAGATGGTTCTCCGTATCCATAGTTGAAGTGAAGTCGTACAGATTGATTTTTCCGATAGCATCAAAGTATTCGGTTTCATCGGGATTTTCAAAACCTATCTGAATACCTTTTCTGTTTCGCTCAGCTATCTCCTCCATCGGAATAGGCTTGCAATAATAGTATCCCTGAAGTTTGGTACAGCCTACCTCTCTTAAAAACTCAACCTGCTCTTCATCTTCCACACCTTCGACAACTGTTTCAAGCTCAAGTCCAACAGCCATTTTTATAAGCTCGGAAAGAATAATCCTACTGTTCTTTTCTTTGTGGAAGCCGCGCATAAACAGCATGTCAAACTTTATGGTATCAAACTTTATCTCCTGAAGAATGTCAGGCGAAGAATATCCGCTTCCAAAATCATCCAACCAAACTTTAAATCCCAATTCTCTGAAGTGCTCAATTTCCCGTTTCAGATACTCCTTGTCGCTGGCGACAAGACTCTCCGTAATCTCCAATGTCAGTTTACTTCTGTCGATTCCGGATTCATCCGCAATTTTCTTTATTTCCTCAACAATGTCACATGAATAAAAATCTTCACGAGAAAGATTTATAGACTGCGGGACTATATAAAATCCCTTGTCAGCCTGCCATTTCATTTTTTCCAACGTCTTTTTTGCTATATACAAATCAAGCTTGTGGATTAGCTTTGCGTCCTCCAAAACCGGAATAAAAGCATCCGGTACAATCATGCCCATCTCAGGATCTATCCATCTGGCAAGCGCTTCCTCATCACTTACTCTTCCGTTTGCAGTTCTGACCAACGGCTGATAATACGGCACTATCCAGCCCTCTTTCAGCGCCGTTTCAAAGTTATCTAAAACGTATTGACGAAGGCTGGCCTTTTTTGCCATCTCCTTATCAAAGAATGCATATCCTGACTCTCTATTTGCCTTTAAAGAGTCACATGCCATCTTCGCTTTATCGCAGGCAGTTCCCGGCTCATCCTTCTCAACGTCGCTTGCAAAAACGCCTATTCTGACAGGCAGACTCATTCCATTATTAATGTCTTTTGTCTTTTCTATAATGTAATTCAGCTTTTCCTCAAGCCCCTTTAAACCACAGCAAGCCACAAAGTGATCTCCTCCGGTTCGGCCCGAATTATCTGTTCCAAAGACTTCCTTCATCAAATCTGACATTCCGCAAATAAGCTTATCACCCTCTGAAAAGCCATACTTGTGATTGAAGTCCTTCATTCCGGTAAAGTCTATAAACAACATGCATGGCACATCGCCACTCTTCATATACACGTCGTAAGCACTGTACGCCAATTCAAAGAAAAAGTTTACATTTGGGAGTCCCGTGAGATAATCATATCTAACACTGTCTGTGAAGCTCTGTTCGCTTATCTTTCTCTCCACAATCCTCTGAATATTATTCATATCCAGAAGTCCCTCGGATGTGTCCCCGTATATTCCTTCATCAATATAAAATACAACAGCGAGCCTTGTACCGTTCTCCTTATACACATGTCTTCCATGTGCTCTTACAATGTGATAATCCTCACCTTTTTTACTTCTGTAAAGAACGTTGTATTCGCCGCCCTCGGTAGCAAACCTGTAGGCCAGATTTTCCGCCATGGCCCTGTCGGCCGGATGCGTGTCGCGATACATATCGTTATCAAGGAGATTGTATGCTTCCTCTAAGCTTTCAACCCCCAGTATGTCGCATAAACCTTTAGATACAGCTATGGTAACCACTCTTTTATCCAAAAACTGGTACACGGCTAAAGGCAACATGCTTTCCTCTATAAACTTTTGCTTTTCTTCGCTGTATTTGTACTTTTCCATAACCCCACCCAAATAGACAGACTTTTCTATTATTATACCTAAAAACTCTGTGTTTTTCCACTATAAAAGCCGAACCTAAGGGCTCGGCTTTTAGTAATTCTAAGGCCTTTATGCTTTGAAGAATTTCATTTCTTCATTAAGCTGTTCTGCTATAGCTTTCAGGCTGTTTGCGGATGCTGCAAGTGTGGTAACTGTAGCGGAAAGCTCCTGCATAGATGCTCCCGTCTCCTCCGAAGATGCTGCGTTCTCCTCGGAAATAGCGGAGAGTGTACTCATGGTATCTACTACCGCATTCTTTGATGTATCACAGGTATCTGCGCCCTCGGAAATGAGCTGTACTCCACCGACCGTGCTTCCGATATCATCAAGCATTCCGTTAACTGCATCTAAGGTTTCTCCCAAAGCAACCTGCTGGTTGTTGTTTCCATCTTTTACATCCTCTGCTGCAACAACGGCTGCCTCTGCCTCCTCAAGAAGAACTGACATCTCTTTTCTGATGTCGTCTGCCATTGTCTTGGAATCTTCTGCAAGTTTTCCAATCTCTTCAGCAACTACCGCAAATCCCCTTCCTGCTTCTCCGGCTCTCGCTGCCTCTATGCTGGCATTGAGTGAAAGGAGGTTTGTTTGAGTGGCAATGGATGTAATGCCTTCAACCTTTTCACTGATATTTGATACAGCAGTCTGTGTCGATGCAATTGTTCTTGAAATCTCATCGATCTTTTCGGTCATCTCAGCAGATGAATCCTGAAGTGACTGAAGCGATCTGCTGGATACCTCAGATGCTTTCTTCATCTTGTCTGCAAGCGTAGAAAGATCTCCTGCCGAATCCTGAACATCACCGACTGCATCACCGATTCGCTCAACGTTCTGAGTAGCATCCTGAATCTCATCAGCCTGCTGTGCAGCACCTGTAGCTATCTCCTGAACTGCATTTGCCACATCTTCCGCAGTATGCGAAATCTGATTTGCCATCTCTGAAAGCTCTTCTGATGAAGAACCTACATCTTCTGCCGATGTCTTAATATTTGAAACTATCCCATCAAGTGTGGAGATAACAGAGTTTGTAGCTTTTGAAATAGAACCAAACTCGTCTTTTCTCTTGTCATACTTCTCAACCTTTTTGAATTTTCCGTCTGCAAGTTCTGCAAGTGAATCCTTTACTGCCTGTATAGGATCTGTAAAGCTCTTTGCCAAAACAAACGAGATAATTATCGCGATAACAAGAAGTATAGCTCCGAGAACTACTGTTGTGAGCGCTGACATTCTGGCTGCACGCATGATCTTGGTGTTACTCTCAGCTATAACAACATAGTATCCTGTCAGAGGTTCTTGTACCCATGATTGATAAAATATATCACCATTGTGTTTGCCACTGAACTGTCCGGAGGACTCGGTGGATGTCATGAATTCTCCTCCACTTCGATCTTCCGGTTCATCATCTGCCGTAATCTCGTACTGTGAATGAGCAGCAACTGTACCGGTGGTATCTGCGATATAACCATCTTCTACATTAGCTGCCAAAAATTCATGAAGAACATTCAAATCAAAAGATCTCTGGATAGTTCCTATTATCTGACCGTCGTTTATTATAGGAACACAGATTATTGTGATTCTGTTTCCTGCGGCTTTACTTACAACGATATCAGAAACCGCAATTGTTCCTGTCGAAATTGCCTTCTGGAAATACTCTCTGTCAGCAATGTTTGTTGCTTCTTTTCTGTCTGTTCTTAAGAGCTGATCTCCCGAAGGAATGCTCAGAATACAGCTTTCATTTCCGTCCGCTATATTTGTATTTATGGCATCCATCTGTGTCAAAACAACATCATCCGGAATTACTTCCTCTCCGGTTTCCTGTTGTGCTAAATACGTCACAGTACTTGGTGCCGTTGCAAATGTTTCCAGCGCAATAATATTTTCCTGTACTATATTTGCAAATGATGATTCTACATAATTGGCTCTTGCATCCAAAAGGTCCAGAGCATCTTCTTTAGCTTTTTCAGTGGATGTCTTGTAGCTTATAAGTACTGCCAAAAGAAGCGGTACCGCAACTACGAGAATCATGATTCCGATAAGCCTGGTCTTGATGCTGTCCTTGAAGCTTATATCGCTCTTAACTTTTTGTGGCTTTGCTTTGGATTTTTTCTTCATAACTCGCCTCCCGTAACGATAACCCTGCGTTAATACCTACTACTTACTTTTTATTTAAAGAACTTCATCTCTTCATTAAGTTTATCCGCAATTTCCTTCAGATTATTAGCGGAGGTTGCGAGTGTGGTAACCGTAGCAGAAAGTTCCTGCATAGATGCTCCCGTCTCCTCTGAAGATGCTGCATTCTCTTCTGAAATAGCTGAAAGAGTGCTCATTGTATCTACTACCGCATTCTTAGAAGACTCACAGGTATCAGCACCCTGAGATATGAGTTGTACTCCACCAACCGTACTTCCGATATCTGAAAGCATTCCGTTTACTGCGTCCAGTGTCTCTCCCAAAGCAACCTGCTGATTGTTATTTCCGTCTTTGACATCTTCTGCTGCAACAACGGCTGCCTCTGCTTCCTCTAGAAGTACTGCCATCTCTTTTCTGATGTCATCAGCCATTGTCTTGGAATCCTCAGCAAGTTTTCCAATTTCCTCAGCAACTACTGCAAATCCTCTTCCTGCCTCTCCTGCTCTCGCTGCCTCTATGCTGGCGTTAAGCGAAAGAAGGTTTGTCTGTGTAGCAATGGATGTGATGCCTTCAACCTTTTCATTGATATTTGATACAGCAGTCTGTGTTGATGCGATGGTTCTTGAAATCTCATCAATCTTTTCTGTCATCTCAGCAGATGAATCCTGAAGTGATGCAAGCGATTTACTTGATACTTCGGATGCTTTCTTCATCTTATCTGCAAGACTTGAAAGATCGCCGGTAGAACTCTGAACATCTCCGACCGCATCTCCGATTCTTTCAACGTTATGAGTGGCATCCTGAATCTCATCAGCCTGCTGTGCAGCACCTGTAGCTATCTCCTGAACTGCATTTGCCACATCTTCCGCAGTATGCGAAATCTGATTTGCCATCTCTGAAAGCTCTTCTGATGAAGAACCTACATCTTCTGCTGAATTTTTGATATTAGATACGATTCCGTCAAGAGTTGCAATAACTGAGTTGGTAGCCTTCGAAATGGAACCAAACTCATCTTTTCTTCTATCGTGTTTCTCAACCTTTTTAAATCTTCCCTCAGCAAGTTCTGCAAGTGAAGCCTTTACTGCCTGAATCGGCTCTGTGAAACTCCTTGCCATCATAAATGAAATGATGATAGCCAATATCAGCAATACCAATCCTATGATTATAACGATATAGGCTGCACTTCTGGCTGATGCCATAACTGTACTCTTCGGTGTCGATACCCCGATTACAAAACTGGTCTTCGGCTCTTTGTAGAAAGCAAGATACGATTTCTGATGATTCTCCTGATTCTCTGACTCATAGAATCCTTCAGTCTCATCTGTCGTCATAAATTGCTCATTTGCTACACTCTTAAGTTCCTCATCCGGAGTAATAGCAAACTGTGAGTGAGCAGCAAGCACTCCTTCTCTATCTGCGATAAACGCATCATCTGCCTCTGATTCCAAAAACTCGTGGAAAGCTTCCAGGTTGTAGTTTCTCTGAATGGATCCTATGAAGTTTCCGTCTGAATCTGTTATAGGCGCTATGATTACCGATATCATCTGTCCTGTTGAAGCTGAAGCAATAACGCCTGACATATAAGGTTGTCCGGACGCAGCCCTCTGAAAATACTCTCTCTCGCTCACATCCACAAGTTCACCCTCATCAGATCTAACCAACTGCATTCCATCTGCCCCGGTTATAACAGTGAAATTGCCATCATCGAATATGGTATCAACATCCTTTAATTGTTGCAGCATATCTGCATAAAGGTTCTCATCTCCACCACCATTAAAGTACATTATGGTAGCCGGACTTGAGGCAATTGCTTGAATTGTTGACATATTCTTTTCAAGTATTGCACCAAATTCTGACCCCAAATATCTTGCCTGCCATAACAGAGCTGTCTTCGAATCATCTACTGCCTTGTTTGTTGATGATACATAGCTTACTGAAATCGCCACTAAAAGTGGTATGGCAGTGACAAGTATCATAATAGTTATTAACTTCGTTTTGATACTGTCTTTGAAGCTGATACTATTGCTGTCTTTTGCTTTCTTTTCCGTTTTTTTCTTTTGATTCATTCCCCCATTCTCCTTTGTCTCATCTCAAGCAAGAATCCAATTGCATAGCTAGTACTATTATACCACTTTTTGAGGAATATTGAACAACTATTTGTAATATTTCTGTCAATAATGTATTTATTTCACAAAGATTCTGTTTTTGTCTTATCAATCATGTTCGGAGTGAGTGTGCATAATTCTGTTGGGGATGTGATTGGAACAATCGAGACTATAGAATTCTTATATCATTTTAATGGAAAAATCTCTACATCTTCATGTGGATTGACTTTAGCGAGTCCAATCTCCGTAACCTCCGCTTCAAACGGAGTGAATCGTTCCTGCATACATAAGAAAGCCTTTTGCATCTGATCTTTATCAAGAGTTTTCCCTAAAGTGACATGCGGCAGCCAGGAGTACGGTTTATAATACTTGCTTACTGTAGTTTCGGGAATATCTGAAAAAGCCGAATAAACCGTCTCGGACAATTCCATGAGATATTTGTTCAGAACGGGTGTCGCGTATATAACATACGGCAATAATTGTCCCACCGATACAAACTGAATCTTACCGACCTCAAGCTTCTTCTCCAAGGATTTAAATATCGGAACCAGAACCTCCACACTTCGCGCCTCTATAGAAGAAAGCGTGAGATGTGGAGGGACATTGAACCTCGTCATAAAATCATTTCCGGTGACTTCAGCTATCTTATCGATATGATTCTGCAATATTTGATTCGATTTTTCATCAAAATAAAGGCTTATCAAATGCATTTTTTGCACCTATATGAAGGTTTATCAAATATGATTTATTTCTTCGCACTTATCAAAACATTAATCAATTTATCTACATCTTCGTCCGTTGTGGCCCAGCTTGTGGCTATACGAACGATGACTCTATCGTCAGACAATCTTTCCCAAAAGCTCATGTCGACCGCTTTATCCAACATGTCTTTCT
The DNA here is from genome assembly GCA_024692885.1 of Lachnospiraceae bacterium. Classification (GTDB taxonomy): domain Bacteria; phylum Bacillota; class Clostridia; order Lachnospirales; family Lachnospiraceae; genus JAILHT01. The sequence goes on from JAILLZ010000132.1 coordinate 13,066, forward strand.
GGTCATTGCTAAGTTCTACAAAAATCTGGTTTGTAGGTGATCCGAAATGAAGGTTGTATCCGTTTTCCTCCAAAGCTCTTCTTATCTTCACAGCTGTCTTTATGCCGTTCTCTCCGATAGCATGATACAGATTGTCATTGAACATGGTATCAAACTGAATACCCGCTATTCTTCCCTTTGCAAGAAGCGCTCCGTGCTGCTTTATTATCGAAAAGAAATGTGGCACGGTGTTTTTCTTTGGGAAAACCACTGCCTCGCCAAACAGGGCTCCACACTTTGTTCCTCCAATATAGAAAGCATCGCAGAGTCTCGCTATATCCTTCAAAGTCACATCACTTTCAGGACATGCTAAACCGTATGCAAGTCTTGCTCCATCAAGATAGAGTGGAATATTGTTTCTACGGCAAACGCTGCTTAATGCTTCCAACTCCTCCAATGAGTAGAGCGTACCGTATTCTGACGGATGAGAAATATAAACCATTCCCGGCATAACCATGTGCTCGCAACTTTCATCGTTGTTGTAATCGTTTATGAGCTTTTCCACATCGCAGGCTTTAACTTTTCCATTTACCCCAGGAACTGCCATAACTTTATGTCCGCCATTTTCAATTGCGCCTGCTTCGTGAACGTTTATATGTCCGTTGTCCGCTGCTATCACGCCCTGATAAGACTGTAACATCGCGTCTATCACGGTCTTGTTTGCCTGAGTTCCACCCACAAGAAAATACACATCTGCTTCCGGCTCATCGCAGGCTTTTCTGATTTTCTCCCTTGCTGATTCGCTGTATTCATCAAATCCGTATCCCGCGCTTTTATTCAGATTTGTTTCCAATAATTTTTGCATTATGGCAGGATGAGCGCCTTCCATATAATCTGATGCAAATCCCAATTTTTCCGACATTTTTCGTATTCTCCCTCAATCTATTTATTAATAAGCAAAAGCCATTTTGATTCTTGTAAGTTAACAAATTTCATGCATTAAGCGCACTTTATTCCAGTGACTGTTCGAACAGCCACTCCATGTATGTGTCATCCTCCATAACAGCAATCTCAACATGGTGATAGCTGTATGTGGAATCAGGTGCGGCATCAGCCCCCGCTGCATTCATTTCTTCATCTGTGTATATCTTTATGCGAACATCCTTAGGATCGCACATTTGAAGTCTGTCATAAACAAATTGTCCCTCGGACACAGGAATCGTATTGTCGTTTTCCGCCTGTGCAATCCAGATAGGAACGTCCTTCATGTTTTCCAGATTCTGCTTTGCAGTGTTTGAATAGTTAACTGCCGGGCAAAGCGCCAAAGCTCCTGCCACGAAATAAGGATATTTCTCGCAAAACTCTATAGTCGACATGCCGCCAAACGAATTGCCCATTACATATATTCTGGAGGAGTCAACTTTTCCCTCTGCTATCATGCCATCAAGAAGCGCCTTTACTTCATCCAGTATCTCTGATCTCGATTTTGGGCTGTAATAGTTCATGTCATCTATAACCGGAGCAATGACATAGCACGGACGCTTTTCCTGATTCTCAGGCTCCGCCCATTCCACCGCGGTTCTGTATGTCAAAAGATTTGATGTGTCTCCGTATCCGTGAAATACCACAACAACCGGTTTATTTTCAGTGTCTTCAGGCGTAAATAGATGGTAGTTTAATTTTCCGCCACCAGTGGCTTCAATATATTCAAAGTCGTCCGCAACAGGTGTTATAACCTCCGTCACGTCTTGCTCGGTAATCTTAAATGTATCGTTTTTATCGCAGGTGACTTCAAAAGTATCTACATAGAAGAATTTTTCAGGGAAGTCCTCAGGATAAAGATAAATTTTGTTTCCGTCGACTTTTACATCGGAAAAGCTCGCTTCAAATGAGCGCTTATCGTCGCTCTCCCAAATAGAGGCTTCTCCCGTCATGTGAAAGTCTTCCGAAGAGAGTTCTTCATTTATATCATTTTCACAGGTCACTTCAAGAGTTTCCGGATACTGACCTGTTGTACGGACTGTGGTGTGAACTACTACGTTTTCAACCTTCACTGTTGCTTCCTCCATATCTGCATTGCTGACGTTTGCTGTATTTCCGCATCCGGATACAGCTAACATTGTAATCCCCATTAGTAATATACTTGCCTTTTTCATTTCTTCTCCCTTTTTTGCAAATTGTATTCTGCAAACATTTTAAAGCATTCTTAAAATACCTTCCACATCATCTTTTCTTTCAAACAAGGTGCATCCTCCCGGATGATCTTCCAAAAGATATCCACCGTCGCGAAGTTCTCTAAACAATCTTGAGTTCATGGCATCTTTAAGTGATGTGTCTCTCACATTTATGTCCGAATAAGGTGAGAATGGACAAGGCTCTGCTCCGCCGTGCGAGTTGATATGGAAAAATCCTCTTCCTGCTGCCACACAACCGCCCGAGCTCTTTTCATCTCCGGGGAATGAAATATAAACCATCTCAGGATGTGTTTTTCTGAGTCTGTCTATCTCTGCTTTAAGTATTTCTCTCTCTTTTTCTCCCGGTGCAAGTTCCATGCTCTCATCTGTGACTGGCACAAATTCTACAAATATTACTGCCTTGCATCCGCGGTCAGAAAGCTTCTTTAAAAAATCATCAGATGTTACCTCTGATAAATTCTCAGTGGTAACTGTGACTGACGCGCCAAAAATCAATCCTCTTTTGTTTAACTCATCCATTGATGAAACGAGCTTGTCGTAAACACCTTCACCACGTCTGTTGTCAGTAGTTTCTTTCTCACCCTCAATGCTCATTATCGGTATGAGATTTCTTGAATTGTCGAGAAGTTCAAAATAACGCTCGTCCATGTATGTTCCGTTTGTAAAAATCGGGAACAATATGTTGCTCCTATGAGAAGCTGCCTCTATGACATCTCTTCTAAGCATAGGTTCTCCGCCGGCTAGAAGGATAAAGCTTATACCAAGGTCGTCAGCCTCATCAAAAATCTTTGCCCACTCCTCGCCCTTTAACTGCTCTACAGGTTTTGAGTCCACGGTGGCATGATTGCATCTGCTGTAGCATCCCGCGCAATGAAGATTGCACTGGCTTGTGATGCTCGCAATAAGAAACGGAGGTATATGCTCTCCGTTATCTTCCGCTTTTCTTCTCTTTTTTGAAGCAGCCTTGCTGGCAAAAGCAAACTTTGCCATGAATGCGCTCTCTTTTGGATTTTTCAGAGTGGCTTTTATGGCGTCGGATACTACTCGCTCCACACCTTTTGTCATGTATTCCTGAATATCAAATGCTTCCATAGTTTTCTTCCTTTACAATTGCTTTTGCTCTATTGTATTTTGTGCAATTGGTGGTGTCAATTAAATGATTATAAAA
>JAILLZ010000202.1 GCA_024692885.1 Lachnospiraceae bacterium
GAAAGAGTTCCTTTGGAACTCTTTCTTTATGTCAAAATAAAGAGTTATTCAGTAATTAAGGAGTTTGTTTTGTCAAATTTAAAGAAAGAAATAGAAAAAAGACGTACATTTGCAATCATATCTCACCCTGATGCGGGAAAAACTACACTTACGGAGAAGTTTCTTTTATACGGAGGAGCAATCAACCTTGCCGGATCCGTAAAAGGAAAAGCTACCGCAAGACATGCGGTTTCCGACTGGATGGAAATAGAGAAGGAACGTGGAATTTCGGTTACTTCTTCCGTTTTACAGTTCAACTATGACGGATATTGCATCAATATTCTTGATACACCGGGACACCAGGATTTCTCGGAGGATACCTATCGTACTCTTATGGCAGCGGACTCTGCGGTGATGGTTATCGATGCCTCCAAGGGTGTCGAGGCACAGACACGTAAGTTGTTTAAGGTCTGTGTTATGAGACATATACCGATATTTACTTTTATCAATAAGATGGATAGGGATGCAAATGATACATTTGAACTTCTCGATGATATTGAGAAGGAACTTGGTATTGCTACATGCCCTATAAACTGGCCAATCGGTTCCGGAAAGAATTTTAAGGGTGTCTATGACAGAAACACAAATAAAGTTATGACCTTTGCAGACACTTTAAAAGGAACAAAGGAAGGTACCGAGAAAAACATAGATTTGGACGATCCTGAACTTATTAATGAGATAGGTGAGGAATATTTCAATATATTAAATGATGAGATAGAGCTTTTGGATGGAGCAAGCGCGGAGTTTGATCTTGATAAAGTTTCAAAGGGTGAACTTTCTCCTGTGTTTTTCGGTTCCGCACTCACAAACTTCGGTGTTGAGACATTCTTGAAGCATTTCCTGTCAATGACTTACTCACCGTTGCCTCGTATGTCAAACAAGGGGGAAATCAGTCCTTTCTCAGAGGATTTCAGTGCCTTTGTATTTAAGATTCAGGCAAATATGAATAAGAATCACCGCGACAGAATTGCTTTCATGAGAATTTGTTCCGGCAAGTTCGATGCGGGAATGGAAGTTTTTCATGTACAGGGCGGAAAGAAGATAAAACTTTCCCAGCCTCAACAGCTTATGGCTCAAGAGAGAAAAATTGTCGAAGAGGCCTATGCCGGAGATATAATCGGTGTGTTCGATCCGGGAATCTTTTCAATCGGAGATACCATAACGACAGCTAAAGAAACCTTTGAGTTTGAAGGTATACCTACATTCGCACCGGAACATTTTGCGAGAGTAAGACAGCTTGATACCATGAAGAGAAAACAGTTTGTAAAGGGTATCACTCAGATTGCTCAGGAGGGTGCTGTTCAGATATTCCAGGATTATGGAATGGGAATGGAAGAGATTATTGTAGGTGTTGTCGGTGTGCTTCAGTTTGACGTGCTTATGTACAGACTTCAAAACGAGTACAATGTCGACATTAAGCTTGAGGAAATGCCGCATGAATACATTCGCTGGATAGAGAATAAAGATATCGATATGGACAGATTGAGCGGAACTTCTGACATGAAGAAGATTCAGGACTTAAAGGGCCGTCCGCTTCTTATATTCGTCAACAGCTGGAGTGTTGATATGACACTTGAAAGAAATGAGGGTCTTATTCTTTCCGAATTCGGTAAAAATCAGGACTAAAGATTTTTGACAAGAAATATACGGTTTATTATAATTAGGATGGTTTTAAAACCATCCTTTTTTATATCTAATTTATATAAATATCAATTCGCTCTTCTGATATTTTTCTTACAGAATTTGTTATTTTATTTATCCTGATTTTTGTTGACTTTTAAGTTTAAGTATTATAATATGTGAATAAAGAACGAACGAGTGTTCGGAATGTATGTTTGGAGGTCATTATGGCAAACGATGATAAATTAAGAGCATTAGATGCGGCTATTGCACAGATTGAGAAGCAGTACGGAAAAGGATCCGTAATGAAACTTGGTGAGAATCAGACAAATATGAATGTGGAGGCAGTACCGACAGGTTCATTAAGCCTTGATATCGCGCTGGGCATCGGAGGACTTCCTAAAGGACGTATAGTCGAGATTTACGGACCGGAATCAAGTGGTAAGACTACGGTTGCGCTTCACGTTGTTTCAGAGATTCAGAAACGAGGAGGAATTGCAGGATTTATCGATGCGGAGCATGCTCTTGATCCTGTTTATGCAAAAAATATAGGTGTTGATATAGATAATCTTTACATTTCACAGCCGGACTGCGGTGAGCAGGCACTTGAAATCACCGAGACTATGGTGAGATCCGGTGCCGTTGATGTTGTCATTGTCGATTCGGTTGCGGCTCTTGTACCAAAGGCTGAAATTGATGGAGACATGGGTGATTCTCATGTTGGACTTCAGGCAAGACTTATGTCTCAGGCATTGAGAAAACTTACAGCTGTTATCAGCAAGTCAAACTGTATTGTCATCTTTATCAACCAGCTCAGAGAAAAGGTTGGAGTTATGTTCGGAAATCCTGAGACAACTACCGGTGGTAGAGCTCTTAAATTCTATTCATCAGTAAGACTTGATGTAAGAAGAATAGAGTCATTAAAACAGGCCGGAGAAGTTATCGGAAACAGAACAAGAGTAAAGATCGTTAAGAATAAAGTGGCTCCTCCATTTAGAGAGGCTGAGTTTGATATTATGTTCGGAAAGGGTATCTCAAAAGAGGGAGATCTTTTGGATTTGGCTGCGGACTGCAACATTGTCAATAAGTCAGGTGCATGGTATGCATACAATGGTGAGAAGATTGGACAGGGACGCGAAAATGCAAAGGTATATCTTGCAGAGAATCCTGCCATAGCACAGACTATCGAGCAACAGGTAAGAGATTTCTATTTTAAAACAGAGGACGAAGTAGCACCTGAAGAAGATAAGGCTGAGAAAACATCTAAAAAAGAGGATAAATAATATATATGCAAATACTCGGGATTGAATATCTCGATAAAGGCAAGTATATTGTTTCGTTTGATTGCGAGGAAGAGATCCTTCTTTACAGATCTGAGATAAAAGAATTGGATCTGGAAGAGGGATCTTTTATCAATTCGGAAAAGTATAACGATATATTGAATATTGTTTCCAAAAGAGCAACGAAACGAGCGATGCATATACTTGAGAAGCGGGATAAAACAGAAAAACAATTAAGAGATAAGCTTAAAGAGGGAAAGTACCCTGATTCAGCCATAGATAAAGCTATTGATTATGTTAAAAGCTTTCGTTATCTCGATGACAGCCGCTACGCATACAATTATATAAGCTATCGCATAGAGAGTAAGAGTAGGGCTAATATCATCGGTGCACTTGTAGTAAAAGGTATAAACAAAGATTTGGCTTCCGAAATATATGACGAGTTGTACGATCCTTCTTATACAAGTGATCAAATAGAAAAACATCTAGTAAAAAAGAAGTATTTCGAGGCCGATGAAAGGCAGAAACAAAATAGAATAATTCAATCAATAATGAGAAAAGGATTCTCATATAATGATATCTCGAAAATCATATCAAAACATGAAAACTTCTAGATGTTGGGATGTCTTATATGCGATACCGCAATATTATGTTTACATCCTTCTAGTACACTTGACATAATTGTGAAAAGAGTTTACACTTTATTTATTGTTTTATGACAGATTTAACAAATTTTTGTTATATGTACAATGAAAACTGAATAAAGGAGGTGCTCCTGTGCAATATGTAATCGCGATTATTACTCTTGTGATTTCTGTA
>JAILLZ010000207.1 GCA_024692885.1 Lachnospiraceae bacterium
CCCGCAGCCATCTTTTTAAGATCGCGCAGGTTTTCGTACATATATTTTTCAAGCTGTGCCACTTCTATTCTGGCAAAGCCATCATTCTTAGTGATTCTGCAATCCGGAATCCTTCCCTCTGCATGGCGCACGCCATCATCAAAGGTGACATAGGCGTATTTGTTTCCATCTTTTGAAAGGCAGATGGATGATACAGACATGTTGAGTTCACCTTTGTTCTCACTTTGTTTTAATGTTTCCCCAATATCAAAGTTTTCCATTTCAGCGCCTCTTGATTTTTTATAATTGTTTAGCCTGCTTTTATTTGCTTCTCGCAAAATAATCGCCGGGAGTGTTTGTCCCGGCGAAAAATACTTATTCGATTACGTCCTTGACAGCTACGTCTATACCGTTTTTATCAAACGTCACCATCTTATAGTCATCATACTTACTCATGTCGGTGTCGTAATATGGCATAATCTTTTCAAGAATTCCCGGATATGCTTCGGATGTGACAAAAGTTCTTGTAAGCAATTCTATCTCAAACATCTTCTGTCCAAGTACAAGTGCAACTTCATCTCTCGATGCTTTAAATTCGGATTTGATTGTGATACCATTTCCTTCCGAGCTAAGTCTAATCATAATACTTTTGTCTTCAGGTATCATAACTCTTCCCCCTTCTGTTGTAATACTTTATATAGAATTATTTTACTTCTCGGACACTTCACTGTAAAGTGCTAAATTCCTACCTGCATAAAGGAATACAAGCACAAATCCTGCAGCCGCAAACGCAAATGAAATGATAAGCATCATCTTTACTCCTGCCATGTCCAAAACCAGACCGCCCACGAGACTTCCAACTACTCCGCCAAGCGTGTTTGTTCCCGCCATAAGAGCCTGCCCTTTGAACTTGTCCTGCTCTTCCATACATTCATTTGCAAGATACACTCCCGCCGGAATATACATTCCGAAGGTAAACATCTGCAGAACCTGAACAGCCAAAAACTGTCCCACATTCATTGCAAGCAGGAATCCGATACCTTTTATTGCAAATGCCAATGCAGAAAATTTTATGAGTTGCGATGCCTTAAACTTCTTCATAAGTCTTGTGAAAAGAAACATTACCGGCAACTCCACGAGCGCTGCTATAGACATGGACATTCCCATATCTTCTGTATTTCCTCCGATATTGTTTAGTATCTGAATCATGTAGGAAACACCGATATTGTGATTTGTTAGAAGGAAGGTTCCACCAACAAGAGTAAGACAGAAATATTTGTACTTCTTTATGAAATCAAAAATTGATATCTTTTCCGGTGCAGTCGTTTCTACTCCATCTTCATTTATCTCATTCGTCTGCTTCGTTTCATTATTGTCCGCAAGCTTTGGCAGAATCACAAATGAGAGCGATGTGATTCCAAGGCAAACAACAGATGCCAGAATAATTACGGACTCATCATAAACCGTGACGAGTTTTCCCACGATGGTTGAAGCGATGGCGTAGGTTAAGGATCCAATTCCTCTTGAGATACCAAAATCTACGTTTACTCCTCTTGAAATATAGTAAACGCTGACGGAATTGACGAGCGGCTGGATTGTCTGATCTATCGCAACCGTTGCAACGAACACCGCAAAAACCGCCACTATGATATTTGGAATAAAATACAGCACGCTCAACAAAACAATTGCTGCCGTCGACAGCATTATCGAAAGTGAATGAAGCCCAAGCTTTTTTGACGAATCAGCCAAAGCACCCACCACAGGCTGGCATATAACTCCAAGAATATTGCCCAAAGCCAGAGCGAGTCCTATCTGTGAATTTGAAAAACCTTTTGAAAGTAAAAGAACGGAAGCAAAGCCTGCTATGGTGCAGACGGAAGCCCAATAGGCTCCCTGCACCATACAGTTCTTCACAAGCAGACTCGTTCCGTTTATAGAATTTTTAGTTGACATAAAAACCCCTTTCATACTCTGTGACGATTAGAGATTCAGCCCCTTAGCCTCGTCACACCCCAATACTATATTCAGGCACTGAACGGCAGCGCCCGAAGCTCCCTTTCCAAGATTGTCAAATCTGGATGAAAGCAATATTCTGTCTTCGTTTCCGGTGACATAAACTTCTATTCCGTCCCATCCCGACACATTGTTTGAGCCAAGGAAGTTGCCTGTGTCGGCTTCCGCACCGAAAGGCATCACCTTTACAAACTTCTCGCCTTTATAGTACTCCGCAAAGAAGTCCCTGATTTCCTCAGGTGACTTTTTCTTGCTAAGCATATCTGTATAAAGAGGAACGCTCACAAGCATTCCGCTGTAATAATCCGCCACTATCGGTGAAAACAAAGGTTTTCTTTCAAGCCCCGTTATCGCCTGCATTTCCTTAAGATGCTTATGCTGCTGCGAAAGCGCATACTCTCTCGGAGAGTCAAGTTCTTTCTTTCTGTCCTCTCCTTCATATTCAGCTATCATCTTTTTTCCGCCGCCGCTGTATCCGGTGAGCGAAAAGCTTGAAACAGGATAGTTCTTTGGCATAATGCCCCCGGCAATCATCGGATAAACCAGTGTTATAAAACCTGTGGCGTGGCATCCCGGAACTGCAATTCTTTTGCCGTTTCTTATGGCCTCGCGATGCTCCTTTGAAAGCTCAGGATAGCCATAAGCAAAATTGCTCTCTGTCCTGTGTGCTGTTGAAGTATCTATGATGACGGTGTTCTCGTTTTCCACCATTGCTACAGCCTCTTTTGCTGCGGCATCAGGCAGACAGAGAAAGGTCACATCAGATGCATTAATAAACTTCTTTATTTCATCCGGGTCTTTTCTGAGTTCGCTCGATATCTTCAGTATCTCGATATCATCGCGACCCTCAAAGCGCTCGTTTATTCTAAGCCCGGTAGTTCCCTCGCTACCGTCTATAAATACTTTTGTCACAGTAGTCCTCCTCGCCATAGATGTTATGTCACATACATTTTTTAGTTCATAATCATGACTTTATTAGAGCATATGTGCTCTGAGTTCTTCCCCTGAAAGTGGGCTAAGGTAAGCAGGTGCAATATCAAATACAGTCTTGCATCCTGTCTGTCCCTCTTTTGAAAGTCTGTCGATTGCTCTTGCAAATGCAAGGATTACTGAAGATGTAAACTCAGGATTTGAATCAAGTTTGAGGCTGTACTCTACCACATGCTTGTTCTCTTTTTCAAAGCCTGTAACACCTGTTCTGAACACAAATCCACCGTGTGGAATTCCCGCATGATTTGCGTTGAACTCTTCTTCTGTGATGAAATGTACTGTTGTGTCATACTCATCGAAGTAGTTTGGCATTGTCTTGATATCATGCTCTATCTGTGCAAGATCTGCTCCCTCTTCTGCTACTACGAAACATTCTCTCACATGTTTTTGTCTTGTTGTAAGTGTTGGATTTTCTCCTGCTCTTACCTTTTCAAGTGCTTCGTCAACAGGGATGGTATACTGCTTTCCGTTTTTAACACCCTTTACTCTTCTGATAGCATCGGAATGTCCCTGGCTAACGCCCTTTCCCCAGAAAGTATAATCATTTCCCTCAGGAAGAATGGATGCTCCGTAGAGTCTCATGATTGAGAACATTCCCGGATCCCATCCGCATGAAATAAGGGCAACGTGTCCGTTATCCTTTGCTGCCTTGTCTACGTTTGCAAAATGCTCAGGAATTCTTGCATGTGTATCGAAGCTGTCGATGACATTGAAATATTTTGCATATTCAGGAGTCTGCTCAGGAAGATCTGTTGCAGATCCTCCGCAAAGTACAAGAACATCTATATCGTCCTTAAGCTTTGCAACATCATTTACCGAATAAACTTTCACACCCTCTGTGCGAGGCTTTATTGTAGAAGGATCACGTCTTGTAAGAATAGCTGTAAGTTCCATATCCGGATTCTGTCTTACTGCGCTCTCAACACCGCGTCCGAGATTTCCATAACCTAAAATACCAATTTTCATTTTTATAACCTCCAATTTTATATTTATTCATTTATATAGACAAATTATACAATGGAACAATTATAGAATTACGTCAAAAAAATATCAATAAAAAATTCATAAACAAAATACGCCGATTCCGGAAAATCCAAAACCGACGTTTATGTTTATTTCAATGCAACAGCGCACAATCCCCAGATATAATACTTTTCAAAATCCGGTCCGTAGGTGAACTTAGGGCAATGCTCCTTTGGGATGTGCTCTTTTACTCTTTTTTCTATCTCTTTTAAAATCTTTTCATTTATGGCCTGTCCGGTAAAAATAATCCTGCCGGGATTTAAGACTGCGCATAAATCCACAGCTGTGGTAACCGCTGCCTTTATTACGCCTTCTTCGCCTGCTACGACAAGCTCCTCTATTGGCATATCAGGATGTATGAGATTATAAACCTCGCCGGCAAAATTTGTATGGCCTCTTACTATCTTGCCATTCACTATAACACCTGCTCCCGGTGGTCTTCCCTTGAAAAATCCCACCATGACCATGTCGTCTTCTCGGGAGATTTCTTTATCGAATGTATGTAATCCAAAGGCCATGGCATTCATATCATTCATAATGAACACCTCACAGCCGTATCTTTCTGCCAAATAACCTACCGGATCCTGTCCGTCCATTGTATCCGAACCACTGACACTCAATACATTATTGTAATAATATCCCGGGCTTCCAAGGCTGATAGTCTGAATCTTTTCATATTTCTGCATCGGCTCCTTGATGGCGTCCGCAAGGGTTTCAGGATTGTATTCATCGATGCGTACCTCTCCTTCATCCTTGATTTCTCCAACAAGATTCACAACTGCATAGCTGACATCGCACATAGGCTGTCGCATCTGCGATTCCACATGTTTTACGATGACACAGCAAACATAGGCATAGTCTGCATTAAACTTGTATGCCTTAGATGGTCTTCCAAATGTTATTTCGGGGTTTTCTATTTCGATTATCTCTCCTGTCATTTCAAGGAGATTAAGAATGGTGTTGCACGTTCCTATGCTAAGTCCTGTAGCCTGTGCTATGGAATTCTTTGTACCGTATGTGACATTCTTTAAAGCTTCTTTTACAAGCTTTAAATTGTTTTGTTTTACATCGCGGGTATTGCTGACTTTCATTTCCGGTCCTCCTGTATTTGACCCCCCAATTCAGAAAATTAGCCCTAAAACCCGAAAAAGTCAGGAGCTACTTCAGCCAATAATAGGGATCTAAACCGCTTCGGCTCTCCTGGCTTAAGTAAGTCCTGAATTTCGGTGCAAAAGTGAATATATTAGGTAAATTCATAGTACTATAACGCATCACTTTTGGCAATACTTTTTATAACACTTTTAATAAATCCCACTAGTTATTAATTCTTCTCGCTTCAAGATAATAACGTTTGTCCTCTGCATGCCCCATGGAAAACGTTTTTCTAGGAAGTACACCGCCCTTCATTATTGCAGGAAAGAGTTCTTCCTTTTTCATATCAGGCAAGACAAAAGCTATTGCATTTTCCTTCTTTGAAAGGCGTATCGTCTCGCTTTTGCCGTGAATATAATCTATCTTCCCATTGTGTGACGACAGATATTCGTCCAATGCCATCTGAAGACTCCCCACTGCTAAGGAATGACATGGCTTTGTTATTCTATATGTTGCTTCAGCATCTTTTGTCGATGCGAAGATGACCTGAGCATTTTCTTCATAGGTTGAATATGTTGTAGGTTGCAACCCAAGTTTTTCTTTTAGAAATGCCATAAGATTCTCTGTATCGACATCCTCTACTATTCTGTGGATTGCCTCAAATTCCAGTGCGTCGCAATGAAGATTTACAATCTCAGCAAGTGCGTATCTTGCAAGCTTTGTCCTTTCGCCTGTAGGGTCCTTCTTTTTAAGGTTCTCATAGTGAGCCTTCGCTGTTGCAAGAGAATGATTTCCGTCTCCCATTGCAAATACCAATGGGTTTTCATCTTTGTTTACTTCTTTTGCTTTAGCTTTTAGTTCCTCAAGAGCTTTTTGGATTACATTTTTTGAAGTATCATCCACAACCCAGCCGGCGATGCTTCCGCCGCCCTTCATAAGCTTAAAGTCGTACACTTTTTCAAATGAATCCTTCCTGTCATTCAGGCTCTCGATAACTTTCTTATCCAAATCATCTATCAAAATCATGATATGAGGAAGCTCAAATACCGCATTCTCCCTGATTTTTACCCTCGGTGGAATTCGTTCCGCAACCGTCTCCTCCGTAGCACGTACAGGTGACTTGCTGCCCTTTGAATAGTCGTAAGCTTCAAGGTCTATGGCACCTACGATTCCGTCTCTCACTCTTCCGGTACTGTCAACTCTTCTTACATATATGAAAGAGTCTTTGTATTCATCAAATACATCTTCATTCATGTATTCCAAAGATTTTTCTTTTATGTGGCCAAGAATGTTTTTCTCTTCTTCCGTTCCAAGATACACTTCCGGAAGAATGAGGTTAAATGCGGACGGCGAGTCTGAGACGATTCGCTTTACGTCCGCCCAGTATTCCGGATCTGATGTGTACTGGTCGCACGCAATTACAGACCAGCGTGTCATATCATATTTTTTCTTTGGCAGTAATATATCTGCCGGCTTGAATATCTCTGTCATATTATCAAAAAATTTTTAGCCCTCGAAAATTTTCAAGTTGCCCGTCAAATCACAATCTCATATCTGCCATGCATCACATCTGCTATGCATCACGTCTACCACGAGAATACTGCGAAGCTTCCGGCAGGTACATCTATCTCTCCTTCCATGTTAGCAAATTCCATGGTGTAGACACAGTCCTCCGGTGCTCTCATTTCACAGATTTCTCTATTTGTCATTGTTCCAACAGGAATTGCCGCATCGCCCTCTTTGTTGACGGCTTCGGTCTTTACGATTTTCTTAGGAGTTCCCGCTGCGCTCATCAAAGTAACTTTTTCCACTCTTGCTGAGAGTTTGTTTCCTCTCTCATCTACAAGGCAAAGAGTTTTATCTTCGTTCGATGCATTTACCGCTTTAAGAATGGTCTTGTCTCCATCCTTAACAAGGGAAATATATAATTCCTTCTCCCTCAATGTCTTTTCCTGCCCATTCAACTCCAATGTTGCAGTGCCTGCATATTCGGAGAAAATCTTCTGCACATAATAACTTGGTGTGAGAACCACCTTTTTATCATCAAACCATATAAGGTCCGGTGTCCACTGTGAATGACCTATTCTGTTGAAAAGAGGTGCATAGGAAGCAAGCTTCACCACATCTCCGTTTCTTTCCATTCCGGAAATCATTGCTGCCTCCGCAAGTGCAGCTTCCATTGAGTTGGACTGATTTGCGTCATGTCCAGCATACTCTCCTGCAAACACTGCAACGTCTCTCGGATACTCATCATAAAAATCCACATTGTCATAGAGCCACTGCGGTTTTACATAGTAATGCTCGTCAACGGCATAGGTTGAATTCGGCTTTTTCTTTGCCTCATCATAATAGAAATCCCATGCTCCTTTGTGCAGCTCATGATTTACAAAAGGTCCTGCAGTTCCGAGGCATTTTATCTCCGGATGAACCTTATGAATAGCTTCCTCAAATCTTCTGTATCTCTCAAAGAGATCTACATGATCGCTTTCCCACTGTTCGTTTCCTATCGCTATCATCTCAAGATTGAAGCTTGCAGGATGACCCATGGCGGCACGAAGTGCTCCCCACTTTGTATCCGTATCACCATTTGCGAACTCTATCAAATCAAGCGCGTCCTGCACGTATTCCTCAAACTCAGGTGAATCAACAGGAACAGTATCGAAGGATCTGAACTGGCATGCCACACCGATGTTTAAAACCGGCAAAGGCTTGCATTCTCTCTTATCCGATGTCAAAAGTTCGCAGAGAAGGAAATACTCGTAAAAACCGATTCCGTAGCTTTGCATGTAATGGCTGTCCGGAGTCTCATTTCCTCTCAAAACATTTCCTCCCGGAAGTCCCCAAAGGTTCGTGTTTATCTTTCTGTCTTTGAGTTCTCCAACAGTATCTTTCCATCTGTATCTTCTGAAAAGGCTTGTTCCCTCGACGATGCATCCGCCAGGGAATCTCAAAAATCCCGGCTTCAAACCGTAAAGTGCATCAAAAAGGCTCTTTTTGAAAATACCTGCCACAGCATCCTGCGGAATAAGTGATATAAGGTCAAACTCCAATATTCCGGATTTTGTCAGATGCATCTCAAAAACAGCTCCTGTTACATCATCTGTAGCAACAAGCTCTGCACAATATTTTATCCATTTTTTTGCCGGACATCTTCCAAGCATTCTTGTCTCATGATCCGGTTCTGCTTTGGCTGCCTTTATAATGTCGACGGTCACCTCCGCATAGGTTTTGCCGTCCTTTGTTATCTTTGCAATGACGTCACCTTCAAGGAATGACACTTCCTTTGCATAGAAAGAAAGTTTGTATTTTGCTCCTTTTCTTAAGGTGATTCCGTCGTAGGCTTTATTGGCGAATCCTTCATTTTCATTATCTGCAGTAAATCTGAGATAATGCGGATTCACCTGGCTCACAGGTTCGTTGGATGACACCTCAAGATTTTCATTTTTGCCGTTTAAAGAAGACCATGCATAAAGAAAATCTTCTTTTATTACAAAGTTGTGCTCGCTTCCGGAGCTTCTCATCGCCTCAAATGATCTGTTCTCAAGCAGTTCGGCGTACAAACCTCCGTCAGCTGCAAAATTGATGTCCTCAAAAAAGAGTCCTATCATGTCCCTGTTTATTCCGTGTTCAATCTTTTTTGAAATGACCAACTTTTCCATAGTCATCCAACCCCCTGAGTATTTTTTTCATAGAACGATATTTTTATCTATCGTCAGTATATATTCATGACAATCCGATTATTTGTTGTCACATTTGTATTAGAACAATCCGGTTATCTTACCGCTGTCGTCCACGTCGATTCCGTATGCAGCCGGTGTCTTTGGAAGTCCCGGCATTGTCATGATGGAGCCGTTTATAGCAACGACAAATCCTGCTCCGGCTGACGCATACACATCTCTTACATTTACCGTAAAGCCTGATGGTCTTCCGAGCTTTGAAGGATCGTCGGAAAGCGAATACTGGGTCTTTGCCATGCAGACAGGGAAGTTTCCCATGCCAAGTTTTTCAAGTCTTGCAAGTTCTTTCTCTGCTGCTGCGGAATATGTAACTCCGTCTGCTCCATAGATTTCTTTTGCGACTGTTTCTATTTTTTCTTTAAGACTCTTGTCGTCAGAATAGATTGGCTTAAATTTGCTCTCTCTCGTTTCAAGAGTCTCAATAACCTTCTCTGCCAAGGCAATTCCGCCTTCTCCACCTTTTTCCCACACTTCGGACAAAGCAAATTTGCAGCCTCTGTCCTTACAGAATTTCTCAACGAAGTCTGTCTCTTCCTTTGTATCCGTGATGAATGAGTTGAGTGTAACTACAACAGGAACTCCGTATTTCTGGAGATTCTCAATGTGCTTCTCGAGGTTCACGATACCGCTTCTTAAAGCATTCATGTTTTCTGCTCCAAGCTCGTTTTTAGGAACTCCTCCGTTGTATTTTAAAGCTCGTATGGTTGCAACAAGCACTACAGCATCCGGCTTCAATCCGGCAATTCGGCACTTGATATCAAAGAACTTCTCAGCTCCGAGATCCGCACTGAATCCGGCTTCCGTGATAACATAATCCGCAATCTTCAAAGCTGTCTTTGTAGCTCTCACTGAGTTACATCCGTGAGCGATATTTGCAAAAGGTCCGCCATGTACGATGGCCGGTGTGTTCTCCAATGTCTGAATGAGATTCGGCTTCATTGCATCTTTAAGAAGAGCTGCCATTGCGCCTACCGCCTTCAAATCCTTGGCTGTAACAGGTTCTCCAGCAAAATTGTATGCAACGATGATGTTTCCGAGTCTCTTCTTAAGGTCTGACATATCCTCTGCCAGACAAAGAATAGCCATAATCTCTGAAGCAACTGTTATCTGGAAATGATCTTCACGAACCATTCCGTCCATTTTGTTTCCGAGTCCGACAACCACGTTTCTAAGCACTCTGTCGTTCATGTCGAGACATCTCTTAAAAATGACCTGTCTCGGATCGATTCCAAGCTCGTTTCCCTGCTGGATATGATTGTCCAAAAGAGCTGCCAAAAGGTTGTTGGCAGATGTTATTGCATGAAAATCACCCGTGAAGTGAAGGTTCAAGTCCTCCATAGGAACTACCTGTGCGTATCCGCCTCCGGCAGCGCCTCCCTTTATACCGAAACATGGTCCGAGGGACGGTTCACGAAGTGCTATAACTGCTTTTTTATTCAGTTTTCCAAATGCCTGTCCAAGGCCTACTGAAGTGGTGGTTTTTCCCTCACCGGCAGGTGTAGGATTGATGGCTGTTACCAAAACAAGTTTACCATCGGGATTCTTTTTGGTTCTCTCTATAAACTCATCCGAAAGCTTCGCTTTATACTTTCCATAGAGTTCCAAATCGTCAAAACCGATGTCAAGTTTTGCTGCAACGTCCTGGATAGGAAGCATCTTTGCTTCCTGAGCGATTTCAATGTCTGACTTTACTGTTCCCATAATGATCTCCTTTTCCCATAAAACCCCAGAGGCAGTTCCCGAATAAACCTAAAAACCGTCTGGGCATTGATTGTAACAAACTGCCCAGACGGTCGGCCTCTTTTTCGTTATACTTCATTGTGGTTAATTCCACATTTCCGTCAGTCATATAACACTATAATAATATCTTTACAGAGTCGGATTTGCAATATGTTTTACGACATATCTTTTACTTGACTACACTTTTTTCAACTGATTACTTTTACTTTAATGGTCTTTGAGATACCTGACTTAGATTTTACCTTAATCTCCGTTTTTCCTTTTTTTAATGCCTTTATTATTATAACCTTATCCTTCAGACTGACTTTCGCGATTTCTGTATTCTTGGATTTAACACTTTTTACAGAATCATTTTTTACCGTAACTTTTACTTTCCCCTTCTTTCCCTTCTTTATAACAAGACCGGTTTTTTCTAATGTCATTTTGGGATTTGAGGCTTTCTTTATCTCAAAATAAAACTCAGGAATACTTTTATAAGGATTAATGTTGTTTATTTTTACAGTAAAACTGTTTTTTGTTGTCTTTGTGATTTTACATTTTACACCCATTTTCAGTGAATCGTGTATCTT
>JAILLZ010000133.1 GCA_024692885.1 Lachnospiraceae bacterium
TATATTTTGCCGTAGTGTATGCTCTGTTAAGCGGGCTGGAAAAGATATAATCCAGCTTAATGTCTCTCATTCCTTCGGCAGTGAGTTTGGCTATTCTTTCTCCTTCAGCGGACAGCGGAATGTCGGTTCTGCCCTGAAGACGTTTTTCCTTATTCCATTCTGTTTCGCCGTGGCGGATGATATATAGTTTCATTTATTAGTCTCCAAAAGTTAATTTCAATTATCAAGGACAATAATAGTACATTTTCCCATGCATTGCACCATGAATATTCATAAACTGAGGCTACGTCATATCATGGATATTCAATCAGAACACATAGTAAAACAAATAAAAACATATCGGAACTCGTGTTGTGACTGCAGCCACAAAGGGATAAAATACTATTGGATTATATAAAAGTGAAACCATTAAGCAATTATAAGGATTATAAGGGTTATTTGGAGGGGGATATGAAAATACTAAATTTTGGTTCTTTGAATCTAGATTACACTTATTCCGTGGACCATATCGTAAAAGAAGGTGAAACGATTTCATCTCTGGGTGTGCAGACAAACCTTGGTGGAAAAGGTTTTAATCAGTCGGTGGCTTTAGCCAGAGCAGGCAAGGAGGTTTTTCATGCCGGGCTTGTGGGCGAAGGCGGACAGTTGTTTTTTGAAGCCTGCAATAAATATGGAATAAACACCAAATATATGAATACCGTGTTGGGGCGCTCCGGACACACTATAATCCAGGTAGATAAAAACGGACAAAACTCGATAGTACTGTACGGCGGAGCGAATCAGAAGATTACAAAAGACTACGTAAACAAAGTACTTAATGATTTTTCAAAAGGGGACATCATTATTCTCCAAAACGAGATAAATGAACTTCCGTATATTATCGATGAAGCATTCAAGCGAGAGATGACAATAGTGTTAAATCCGTCCCCGATGGACGAAAAGATAAATGCATGTAATCTGAAGAAAGTTTCGATTTTCATTTTGAATGAGACAGAAGGACAGCAACTCACACTTGCAACAGATGCAAACGGGATTCTGGATGCCATGCAAAGACGTTTTCCGGCTTCAAGGATTATGCTGACCTTGGGAAAAGATGGCTGCATATTCAGAAGCGGCAGAAAGACCGTTTCGCAGAAAGCTTTTAGCGTGGATGCTGTAGACACAACGGCAGCAGGAGACACATTCACAGGATTTTTCATAGCAGGTCTTGTTGATGAACTTCCGATAAAGGATGTGCTTTGCACAGCGACAAAGGCATCGGCACTTGCGGTGCAAAAAGAAGGGGCAGCTCAGTCGATACCTACCATGGAAGAGGTCGAGAGATTCAGACCATAGAATGTGGAGTAAATGCGTTAAACATTAATTAATGCAAAACAGAGAACAACAGCACAATAAAGGAAGAAAAATGTCAGAAGTCATACATCCCATACCACCGTTTTATAATGCGGATTCAAAAATACTAGTACTTGGAAGTTTCCCATCTGTAAAATCCAGGGAAGCCATGTTCTTTTACGGTCATCCACAAAACAGATTTTGGAAGGTTTTGGCAGCAGTGTTTCAGGATGACATCCCACAGAACATTCCGGAAAAAAGAGACTTTTTGCAGAGGAACCGGGTGGCGCTTTGGGATGTGATACACTCCTGCGATATTGTGGGTTCATCTGATTCCAGTATAAAGAATGTCGTTCCCAATGATTTGCGTGAAATCCTGGATAATGCAAACATTAAGCATATATATGTAAATGGAAAAACAGCGGAAAAGTATTACAAGAAGTACATCGAACCAAATCTTGGCATAAAGGCAGTGTGTCTGCCGTCCACAAGCCCGGCAAATGCTGCGTGGAAGTTGGAACGATTGGTTGAGGCATGGGAAGAGATAAGGGATAGTTGAGAAAACTGGGAAGGAAATATATTAAAAGCATGTTTAATAGAATTCCACATGGAGGATTTGTATGAAAACGCGTAAGGAAGCACTAGACTATGGTCTTTCATTTGAGAATACATACCAGGAAGCACCATTTCATGATGAGAACTGGCAGTTGGTTCGTGTTAAGGGAAGTAAAAAAGCATTTTTATGGACTTATGAGCTGGATGGCAAAATGTGTATTAACGTAAAGTGCGATCCGGAGTGGAGAGATTTCTGGCGCAGTGCATATAAGTCCGTTATGCCGGGATATCATCAGAATAAGGAACATTGGAATACAGTCATTCTGGATGGGAGCATCCCGGACGATGACGTGAAGAGAATGATAGCCGAGAGTTATGATATAGTGACCGATTCGCCAACAAGACGGATATATGAGGCGGTGAAAAAGATTCCTAAAGGAAAAGTCGCAACCTACGCTCAGGTAGCTGCGATGGCAGGAAATCCAAAGATGTGTCGCGCCGTTAGAAATGCCCTGCACAAAAACCCTGACTTCGAAAACATACCTTGCTATCGTGTAGTGAACTCAAAAGGCCAACTCGCCGGAGAATACGTATTTGGAGGTCTTTGGGCTCAGAAAGAAATGCTTGAAGCGGATGGAATCGAAGTCATAGACGGCAAAGTGGACTTAAACAAATACGGCATAGCTTTGCCGATGGGATAAAAAATTGATGGCGGTAGCGAAATCATAAATCAAAATGCTGGGATAGTTGGATTCCGTTATATGAACTGTATAAATGATGGGGCAGAGAATGGTTGCACAAGAAGACCTTTGGAAGACGTCGGTACTTAGTGCATGACAATGCGCTTATGTACCGATACGTCTGAGGCAGAGCGAGAGCGTGTCTTCGGTGCAACCATTCCCCTGCCCTATTGTAAAAACAGTGCATAAAAACAGTTTGCTTTTTATTTTCTTAGTTGTATAATAAATACCGACATTTACATATATTTCTATGTAAGAATTCATAAGAACAAACGTCGGTAATACGAGCAGTGTTACCAAATTCAAATATAAAGGCAGGTGAACAGAATGGACAATTGTGATAGTC
>JAILLZ010000008.1 GCA_024692885.1 Lachnospiraceae bacterium
TTCGGATATTTGCACACACAAATGCCGAAATTGTAGAATTCTACATTTTAGTAGATTATTGAATATAAATAAGTACAAATAATAACATTGACGCAGTTCATAACTCTGTATTATAATTCCCTTGTACGTTTAAAAGACTCACATGAAAGGAGCATATGATGAGCATTCAGGAATTTAAACCGGTTAAAGAGGGAAAAGTAAGAGAGGTATATGACATCGGCGATAGTATGGTTTTGGTTGCAACAGACCGTATTTCAGCATTTGATCATATTCTTAAAAATAAAGTAACAGGAAAAGGCAGAATTTTGACTCAGATGTCAAAGTTTTGGTTTGATTTTACAAAGGACATCGTAGAGAACCACATGGAGTCTGTAGATGTAAATGATCTTCCGGAGTTTTTCAGAAACGAGAGATATGACGGAAACAGCATGAAATGTAAAAAGCTCACAATGCTTCCTATAGAGTGTATCGTTAGAGGATATATTACCGGAAGCGGATGGGAGAGCTACAAAGAGTGCGGAGTTGTTTGTGGTATAAAGCTTCCTGAGGGATTAAAGGAATCCGAGAAGCTTCCTGAACCGATTTACACACCTAGTACAAAGGCTGAAATCGGTGACCATGACGAAAATATTTCATACGAGAGAAGTATAGAAGTTCTCGAGAAAGAGTTCCCGGGACATGGTGAGGAGTATGCTAAGAAGCTTAAGGATTACACCATTGCTCTTTACAAGAAATGTGCAGAGTATGCATATACAAAGGGAATCATCATAGCAGATACAAAATTTGAGTTCGGTCTTGATGAAAACGGAAATGTTGTACTTGGAGATGAGATGCTCACTCCTGACAGCTCACGTTTCTGGCCACTTGAGGGATATGAAGTAGGAAAGGGACAGCCTTCATTTGATAAGCAGTATGTAAGAGATTGGCTTAAGGCAAATCCTGACAGCGACTATTTGCTTCCTGACGAAGTTATCGCAAAGACTATTGATAAGTACAATGAGGCATATGAGTTGCTTACTTCAAAGTAAGCCAACGAAATATGTGAATAAATAAGTGTATTGAAAAACGTTAATTTAAATGAATAGTTTAGAACAAATCATTGTTTTAGAAAGTATAGGTTTGTGATATTCTAATACATGGTTTTAGTGATATGTTTAAATAGTATAGTTTGAGTGTCATGTTAAATATTCTATGATATCAAATAACAACAGATACACAGTTGGAAGGAATTTTTATGAGTACAGATTATAGCAGATACAACAGCCCACTTTCAGAGAGATATGCCAGCCGCGAGATGCAGTACATCTTTTCTCCTGAGATGAAATTCAAGACATGGAGAAAGCTTTGGATTGCACTTGCAGAGACCGAGAAGGAGCTTGGACTTGATATTACGGATGAGCAGATTGCAGAGCTTAAAGCCCATGCAGATGATATAAACTTTGAAGTGGCTAAGGAACGCGAAAAAGAAGTTCGCCACGATGTTATGAGCCATGTATATGCTTACGGTGTGCAGTGCCCTAAGGCAAAGGGAATCATTCACCTCGGAGCAACATCTTGCTACGTAGGTGACAACACAGACATCATTATCATGGCTGAGGCATTGAAGCTTGTGAGAAATAAGCTTGTAAATGTTATCGCAGAGCTTGCTTCTTTTGCGGATAAATACAAGGATCTTCCTACACTTGCATTCACTCATTTCCAGCCTGCTCAGCCTACAACAGTAGGTAAGAGAGCAACACTCTGGATGAACGAATTCATGATGGACCTTGAGGATCTTGATTATGTACTTTCAACACTCAAGCTTTTGGGCTCAAAGGGAACCACTGGAACACAGGCAAGCTTTCTTGAACTTTTTGAGGGAAACAATGAGACTGTAGACAAGATTGATCCTATGATTGCTGAAAAGATGGGATTCAAAGCTTGTTATCCTGTTTCAGGCCAGACATATTCAAGAAAAGTCGATACAAGAGCATGCAACATCCTTGCAGGAATTGCGGCAAGTGCATATAAGATGAGCAACGATATTAGATTGCTTCAGCATTTGAAAGAAGTAGAAGAGCCTTTTGAAAAGAATCAGATTGGTTCATCTGCTATGGCTTACAAGAGAAATCCTATGAGAAGTGAGAGAATCGGTTCACTCTCAAGATACGTGATGATAGATGCTTTGAATCCGGCTGTAACCTCAGCTACTCAGTGGTTTGAGAGAACACTCGATGATTCAGCAAACAAGAGACTTTCAATCGCAGAGGGATTCCTCGCTACAGACGGAATTCTTGATCTTTGCTTAAACGTTGTTGATGGACTTGTAGTTTATGAAAAAGTTATCACAAAGAGACTTATGAGCGAGCTTCCATTCATGGCGACAGAAAACATCATGATGGACGCCGTAAAGAAAGGCGGAGACAGACAGGAACTCCATGAGCGCATCAGACAGCTTTCTATGAAAGCAGGAGAGAATGTCAAGATGAGAGGACTTGAGAATAATCTTCTCGAACTCATTGCAGAAGATGAAGCATTCGGACTTTCACTTGATGAGCTTAAGGCAACAATGAACCCTTCAAAATATGTTGGACGTGCTCCATACCAGGTTACAAAATATCTTGCTGAAGTTATTAAGCCAATGCTCGATGCAAACAAGGATGTGCTTGGAATCAAGGCTGAGATAAACGTCTAAGCATTTAACGTAGATAAGTAATAGATGCCTAGTATTGAGTAACAAGATAGAGGTGTGTTTTTAATAGTATTAAAAATATATCGTATTATAATAATGCATAAAAAAACTGTGACCAAGGGCAGGTCACAGTTTTTTTAATGGTCTGAAAGGAGTTGACCATGAATGTAAAAACAAGAACACCTAAAAAGGTGGACTTAACTAAACTAACTTTTTCTCCATGATTTCAGGGTTAGAAGCATACTCGATGGCAACCTTCTTGGAGATAACACCCTTTTCGTAAAGATTTCTTAAGCTTGTATCCATAGCAATCATACCTTCCTGAGAAGATGTTGCGATTCTATCGTCAATCTGGTGAATCTTTCCTTCACGGATAAGGTTTCTAATGGCTGGTGTAACCATCATGATTTCGAATGCAGGAATAAGCTTTCCGTCAACTGTAGGTACAAGCTGCTGTGAAACAACAGCACTCAATACCATTGAAAGCTGTACGGATACCTGATGCTGCTGATTTGACGGGAACGCATCTATGATACGGTCGATGGTGTTTGCCGCTCCTATGGTATGCAGTGTAGAGAAAATCAAATGTCCGGTCTCAGCAGCGGTCATAGCGACACTGATTGTCTCGTAGTCACGCATTTCTCCGAGGAGAAGAACGTCTGGACTCTGTCTTAATGCGGCACGTAAAGCTGTAAGATAACTCTCTGTATCCGAGCTGACTTCTCGCTGGCTTACGATACTCTTTTCATGTCTGTGAAGGAACTCGAGCGGATCCTCAAGTGTAATGATGTGATCCTCTTCCTCACGATTGATTTTATCTATGATACAAGCAAGGGTAGTAGACTTTCCACCACCTGCAGGTCCTGTAACAAGCACAAGACCGGATTTGGTGTTTGCAAGGTTTACAACCGCATCAGGAACATTCAGCTCACTAGGTGACGGAAGACTGAATGCGATAACTCTGATTACTGCAGAGAAAGAACCACGCTGTTTAAATGTACTAACTCTGAAACGGGAAACACCCGGAATAGAGAAGGAGAAGTCATCGTCGCCGCACTCTTTGAAGTGCTTCATGCTTCTCTGGCCAGCGAGGTCATATATTTCAGTGACAACATTCTCGGTGTCTTCAGGCATGAGTTTGTGATCGTCAAGATGTCTCATGTTGTTGTGTACTTTGTAGGTTATAGGAAGTCCGGCTACTACGAAAATGTCGGATGCGCCATCCTTTGTTACCTGTTCGAGCATTTCTTTTGCGTTCATATTTTCCTCCTTAATTACCACCGAGAAGATGGAGCGGTTCTTCTGTAGCTTCTTCCTCCATGTCAGTGTATGTCTTTTCGTTTGCTATCTTATAAAAATGGTCTTCCGTGTTTCCATCGGGATAGAGCACGTCTATCTGCACCGACAAAACCTGAAGGGAAGAAACTCTAATTGTGTATGTAAGGCTTCGAGCCTCAGTATCATAGCTGAAATTCTCGGTTTCAGCCGAAATGTTACCGTTATCTTCGGAAAGATATTCGGCTATCAGGTGATAGTAATCGGTTTCATCTAAACTGTGAGAATACAATTGCGAAAAAGCCGTATCCAGTTCTGACAAAAGATGTTCGGAATCGGACACTACATTGTAATAATCCTTGTTTCTCTCAGCATTTTTTTCGGTAAGCTTGTAATCTGCCCTTGCTGTCATAAGGGAGAGAACACCGAAGCTTAGGAAAGCTATGGTTACAAACACTACCATTATAGATGAGAAGCCGATGTTAGAATAAGATTTACTCTTCATTTACATGCCTCCTTCATCTATCGTCAGTCTTGTGTGACTGAAGATGTTTACTGAGTACAGACAAGAAGCGGTTCCGTCCGATTCGGTTTTAAAATAATCGATATCGGCTGAAGTTCCGTCTTCCTCCGGATTTAACGTTACATCCATACGATAGTAGAAATCATTTGCGTCCGTCTCGTTGTAGTCCTTGTCATAATAAACCGTAGCAGACTTATTATCCTCGGAAATGTAGGCATTCTCGAAATATTCAGTTATCTCCGGCAGCGAAATATCATTGGTATTCAATATTTCCGCCATGTTGCATACTTCGTTTACCGCGAAAGTAATGCACTCCGATTCCTTTCTGTCCCTGTAAGAGCGAACAAAGAATTGCACGCAGATTGTCAGGATAATACAAAAGAACAGGAGATTGATGCAAAGCTCCAAAAGCTGAAGCCCTGATTTTGAATGTCTTTCCATATTCTTTACCTGTTGTATGTTAATTAATGATTAATCAATGTCACATGAAATATAAGTGGTTTGGTTACTTCCGTCAGGAAGTTCGATGGAAGCCTTTAGAAGCTTGCCATCCACGCTTTCAAAAGTGATACTTCCGATATCAAGTATCTTTTGTCCCATACCAAGAGAAAAATCACTTGATTCAGGGAGAAGAATTTCATACAGTTCCCCGTCTTTTGAATAAATATAGTTATTGTATTTTGTATCGCCAATCTCAGAAGAGAGGGAAAGAACAGTGGTTCCTTCGCTTTCAATGATGGTGGCGGAACAGTCTGTTCCCGCCTGGCGAATCTTTTCTCTGATGTACGAAGAACAGGTCCTCACATCATGGTTGTGGTCCATTGCATTTACTGTTACCTGGTATTGTCTTGCTCCAAATACCGCAACTAAAAGTGATCCGAGAGCAAAGACTGCAATGGCTGCCAAAATGAAGGCTCTGTCTATGGTATGTGTCGATCGTTCCATATCATTCCCCTATAACAACTATTGTATAGTCCGGTCGAATGTTTGAACCGATGAAAGTGTAGTCTATACGATAGTCATCTTTGTCATATGTCAATCCGTAGTGCTCTGTAAGATATTTAATATCCGGAGGGTAGGAGCCTTCCAGAGCGTAACACTCGGTGATGCTCTTGTTTAAAGCCCTGTCCAGAATATCTGTCTGTTGAGACTCATTGCCGGAAGACACGCGGTTTATTGCATATGAAAAAGCAACTAAAAGTACGATGACAAGCGCAATAGTGATAAGCGGCTTGTACGGAATGTAAATCTTACCTTTTCTTTTCATGTGTCCTCCTTTCTTTTTCGTTTCATATAAATGATTTGCTGTTTATTCTTGAAGCATTAAATGATTCATATACGCATAAAGTTTACAGATTATCCAAGTGCTGACATGATAGAAAGCAGCGGTACAAGGAATGCCAAAAGGATAAATCCGATGACGATACAAAGCACGATTACAAGTATCGGCTCAAGCCAAGATATAAGTCTGTCGATACGTGCGTTTGCCTGGTTCTGATAATCATCTGCAAGCTCTTTCATAACCTTGTCCATAGAACCTGTCTTATCGCCGACATGAAGCATACTGCTGCTTCGTCTCTCAAAGATATCTGTTGAGAGGATAGAGTTCAAAAATGATTCACCCTCTTTAATCTTTTCCTGGCAAGATTTTATCTTCTCTAGGAGAGTAGCGTTCTCGCTGAGCATTCCAGCGATGCTGAGTCCTTCGTCTGTATCAAATCCGCTGGAAAGAGCAAGAGACATAGCACTTGCAAAGCGGCTTCTTGATATATCCATAAAGAATTTCTTTTTGTTTAAAAATGCTTTTCCTGCATCAGATCTGAGATAGAAGAACAGGAAAACTCCTATAACTGCA
>JAILLZ010000022.1 GCA_024692885.1 Lachnospiraceae bacterium
TAAAGAAAGATTGACCGAGATTTTTAAGACCGCAAATGAGGTCTCAGAAAAGTCGAATTCCGACCCACTAGCAAACATTGCAGGAATCAACATGGAGGGGCCTTTTATCTCCGTTAAGAAAAAGGGCGCTCAGAACGAGGATTATATAAAGAATCCCGACATCAATATGTTTAACGAGCTGAATGAATCCTGCGGAAACATGATAAAGCTTGTGACTCTCGCTCCTGAGCTTGACGGTTCTCTCGATTATATACGTGAAGTGGGCGATAAGGTAAATATTTCAGTGGGGCATTCAGACGCCAACTATGACTGCGCTGCCTATGCCTTTATGGCCGGCGCCAATCATGTCACTCACATTTGCAATGCCATGCCACCTTTCAACCACAGAAATCCGGGAATCATCGGAGCTGCATGTGACAACGACAAAGTATATGCCGAGGTAATCTGCGACGGAATACACATTCATCCTTCTATGATTAGAACTCTTTTCAAATTGTTTGGTAAGGATCGACTGGTTTTTATAAGTGACTCAATGGAAGCCACTGGAATGCCTGACGGCGAGTATGAACTCGGAGGACAAAAGGTTTTCAAAAAAGGAAACCTTGCCACATTAAAAGACGGAACCCTTGCGGGCTCCGTGACAAATCTTTTTGACTGTATGAAAAATGCTGTTTCCTTTGGTATTCCTCTGGGAGCAGCCGTAAAATGCGCCACCGTAAATCCTGCCAAAAGCATAGGTGCGTTTCCTAATATCGGATCACTCGAGGTCGGTTCAAGAGCTGATATACTACTCTTGAATCCGGATTTTTCAATTGCCAAAATATACTGATGTTTATTTACAGATAAAAAGCCCGTATTCTTTCGGCAAATCTATCGCTCCGTCTACAACATGTGAGTTTAAGATGGAACGAATTCTCTCAACCGGAAGGTCCATGACGCTCTTGAATGTGGCCAGGCTTTTAAGATACTCAACCAAGTCTTCCATATCAGTAATGTGAAGCGAATCCGGATAGACTTCCGTCCTTATTTCCTCAAATGAGGACTCAAGTTTTTCCGTTCCATTTTGCAGGGTAAACAAATGATTCGGATGAAAGCTTTCTCCGTCCATCTCAAACCATTCGGCAAGTTTTTCAGGGAAATTGTTTTCTCCAAAGGTGGCGCTGTAAAAGGTGCCGCCTTTTTTGAGCACTCTTCGAACTTCTGCTATTCCCTTATTCATATCCGGAACATGATATAGCATCATGTTTGCTATCACCACATCAAAGGATTCATCTGCAAACGACAGATTTTGAATATCCTCTATTCTGTACTCAACATTTTCTCTTTCGCCGAGGTTTTCTTTTACGGTTTCAAGCATTCC
Organism: Lachnospiraceae bacterium; assembly: GCA_024692885.1. Lineage (GTDB taxonomy): Bacteria > Bacillota > Clostridia > Lachnospirales > Lachnospiraceae > JAILHT01. The sequence goes on from JAILLZ010000022.1 coordinate 1,361, forward strand.
CTCAGATAAATCCGTAAGCACAAGCTTTTCGCATTTCTCAATGATATCCTCATGACCACGCCAGGTATCACCAGTTCCGCAACCAAGCTCAAGAACTTTCATTCCCTCGCGGAAGTTATAGTTTGATAAAATCCAGTTTCCGAAGCCCTGTTTATTGGTAGAACACTTGTCGTGAAACGAGATTCTGGTGTTTAATCTGTTTGATGTGGAATACTGCGCTTTGACTGCATTTGAATCGTTTGAACTTCCTATTTTCATGCTGCCTCCTTATCTTTGCAATCCTTTATGAAATAGGTTTGGGCTCTATTTTTTTCTTGTAATTTAGCCACCACAAATATATAATATCACTTGTTCATCATTTGATGAATCACATATGCGGGTATGGTGGAATTCTTGGCAATTGAACGTAGTTCAATTGCAGGGACGCGCGGGCGTGGCTGCCATACAAATATTGTTTTATGCGGGTATGGCGGAATTGGCAGACGCGCTAGATTTAGGTTCTAGTGTCCATGACGTGCAGGTTCAAGTCCTGTTACCCGCATTTTTTTAAAAGGCTATGGAATCACGTCATTTTCCACGTTTCCATAGCCATTTACTATGCTCCATGACAAATAGAAATTACTACGCCAAATGATCTACTAAATCCGTTCCCATGGCTTAACCATGCCAATCATGTACAAATTCCTTTTCTTCAGAATAAACAATTTCACCATCCACAGTTTTGTATGCCTTAACCGTAACTCTGTGGCAGTTCCAGTACGAGCCTCGACCATCTAATGCAAATTGCAGGCGGTCTGTTGTTATTGTGCTGTTTTGCTCATGTGTACAAATACCTCTTGCGTCCGGGCTAATCACATAATCGGAACTCATGGTATACGTACCGTCCGCGTTTTTGCTGACGTTTACTGTTACATAGTCAGACTCCTCATAGCCATCCGAATAAATGCATTTGTATTCATCTGTTATGACGTAACCTTCTGCGTCCAACACTTCGGACCATGATATCATTGCACTCTGAACATCGCCTTCTTCGTATCCTTCTGCGTTTAACTCTTCCCCGTGCTCTTCCCAGTATTTGTCAAAGACTCCCTCCTCAACATTAAGTATTTCCGGAGAATCTAAGTTTCTATTAGCCTCTGCTGTATCACTTGGTGCTTCCGTTACTACTTCTGTTGCACTATCGTTTTCCGCTGCATCATTTTGTGTTGCAGTTACACCATCACTTTCTGTAGCGTCACTCACTTTTTCATTTGCAGCATCAATAGTTGAATTATCTAATGATAGCCCAGCTTTTTCAATTTCTGTACTTTCATTCTCCGCAATGTAAGTAGACTCCGTTTCTTCCACATTCACGGCGTAATTTGCTGTGCTTGAAGCTTTATACAAACCTACTCCTGATATAGCCGCAACTCCTACGACGGAGGCACTCACTATGGCAGCCGTCTTCACCTTTACTGCTTTGCCAAGAAAACTTATTACTTTTGCATTCTCCGCCCCTCCGGCCGAGCCCAAGCCTCCTAACCCGGCTTTATACGGGAATGAAATCGTCTTTGCCTGCGCTTCCGCGTTTTCGCACACCAAAAACAGGAAGAAAACGATAGCACCTGCGTGAAGCTTGATTCCTTTTTTCTTTTCTATTACCAAGACCCTTGCTTCTACTTTCTTACGCCCCTGATTCAATCGACTCTTGATGGTATTCTGCGAAACTCGATACATAGCGGCAAGCTCGGAAATCTTCATGCCATACATGTAAAACTGCACGAGACACTCTCGCTGAACATCTGTTATATCATCAAGTATTTCCTGAAGCATAACGCTTGTTTCTTTCTTTTCCAGCAAAATATCCGGTTGCTCATAAAACTCATTGTTTTGATATTGAACTTTGTCCGCACCGTTCATCACGTCAAAGAGACTTGCTTCCTCGTTCTCTTCGTCAGTTATTACATCAGATATTTCGTCGGGTCTCTTCAGTGCCTCACGAGCTTTTATATGATCCTTGGCGGTGCTTAAAACAGCCTGTTTAATATAACCTCCAAAGTTCTGTATATCCTCTCCGGCCTGAAGCTTTTGAAAAACCTTCATAAAGGCTTCCTGAACAATATCCTCACATTCTTCTCTCTGAGTAATAATAGTTGCGGCATTTGCGTATGCATATTTCACGTAAGAATCATATAAATAAGCATATGCAGACTGGTCGCCGTTTTTTGCAGCATTAACCGCGTCGACTGTATTTTCAAACGTCATTTTAGTAACCTTCCTCCCGGTATAAACACCAAAAGACAGACGAGATAACTCTGCCTGTCCTTTGTATAATGCTATTCTATTTTGAAGCCTTTACCTTGCTCCACTTTCCATAAACCTTTTTTCCAAACGGATCCGATACATAACCGCGGACTCTGACGTAATATTTGCTCAAGTTTCCAAGATTATCTGTCATGGTGCTTATCTTTTTCTTGCTGCTTACTCCGTCTTTTATTTCAACATCAGAGTTTGTAAGCTTACCTGACATATTCGCTTTCTTAGCCACCTGAACGGTGTATCCGCTGACGTCCTTGTTACCGCTCATTGAAATGTAATCAACATTCTTTGAACCCCAAAACGAATTTTTCTTCACCTTGAACTTCTTTATAACCGGCTTTTTCAGATTGAGCTTGGAAGTTTTATATTTAATCATATATGACACATTCTCAGCATGGTAAGGGTTCTTAACACATAAATAATATGTTCCCTTCATAAGGTAAACTGTCTTTTTCTGACGTGTGCCTCCTTTGAACAAACTCTGGCTCTCATTGTCATTATTTACGATAAATACTTCCCAGCTGGTGTCGTTTCCTGTTATTTCCTTTGGACCGAATGTTATATCAACCTTGCATGTCTTCTTTACCTTAATCTTGAAAAAATCTGCGCTGTCATTCTCGGTTATAGAACCGTATGTAACTTTATTGTCCTTCAGTGTGCGGGCTGTCGAAGATGTGTCATTGCTCTCATTCTCCCAATCCTTGGAAGCAGTAAAGTTCACCGTAACATTATTATCCATGTTTGTATCATTGTAGTATGCAGCAACCTTTACATAAAAGTTTCTGTTTGCCTTAGTTGCATACAAATCTGTTTTTACTGTATCACCCGAAACCGATGAGTTCCAATATACGTCACGCACTACATCCTTTCCATCTTCATCCAAAACGTTGATTGTATATAAAGGAATACTAAAGTTTACAGCAGTTGTCTTTGAAGTGACTGTA
>JAILLZ010000048.1 GCA_024692885.1 Lachnospiraceae bacterium
AGGGAGAAATTCAGGACTCAAAGACTGTGGCAGGCATTTTGGCTTATGCCAATAAAGTAAAATAATGAAAATCTTATTAAGAATAGTGCGCTAATTTGACTATTTAAGCTTTGTATACTATAATATCTTAGTCGTTTTGCAACCGTAGTATAATGGATAGAACGTTGGACTCCGACTCCAATGATGCGGGTTCGATTCCCGCCGGATGCACTAGAACATAAGTATATTATTATTTTTTATAGATATTTAGGAGGTTATTCCTTATGGAAAACGGTAGTTTTAATATAGATTCAATCAAAGAGTTTTTTGCACATAATATGCGTCAGGCTATTTCAGTAGCTGTTGTTGCAGGTCTGGTTGTTGTAATGGGGGTAACTGCAGGTAAAGGAAATTCTACAGTTGCAGAACAGACTGAGACAACTGAAGTTGCAACTGAGGCAGTTACAGAAACTGAGGTTTCGACAGAATTTAAGGTTGATGAGTATCCTGCTGTTAACGAACTTATCAATAATTATTATTCAGCATACGCTAACGGTGATACAGACACACTTGCTTCAATAGCTCCACCTTTAAGCGATATGGAGAAAAGCTATATAGCAATGTTCAGCGAGTACGTTGAAAGCTATCAGAATATAGTATGCTATACAAAGCAGGGTATGGAGTCTGATTCATATGTTGTTTCGGTTTCATTGGAAATCAAATTGAAAGATGCAGATACAACTGCGCCAGGACTTGATTTCTTCTATATCAGAACAAACGAGGACGGAAGTCTGTATATAGATAATGTTTACAGCCAGTTCAATCTTTCAAATCAGCAGGTTGAAATTGACAAAGATGTACTTAATTTCATCAATGCTTTCGAGGAGCAGGATGATTCTGTAGCACTTCAGGAATCAATTCAGACAGCTTTTAATGATGCATTGTCTAACGATGAGAATTTAAATACCCTTGTTACATCTACAATTCCTGCTGCTATTACAAACTGGTCTGCTGAGATGGCTGAACAGGCTAAGCAGGCAGAAGCAGAACAGAAAGCCGCAGAGGAAGCTGCTGCAGCCGCTGAAGCTGAGCAGAAGGCTGCTGAAGAAGCACAGGCTGCATTGGCTGAGAAATACGCAAATGCTGTTACTGTATATGTAACCGAAAAGATAAACGTTCGTGAAAGCGCAAGTACTGATTCCGCTATTATCGGTCAGCTTACTGCTGGATCAACAACTACTTTGCTTGAAGCAAGAGATGATGGATGGGCAGAGATTGACTACAGCGAAGGTGTTATCGGTTATGTAAAACAGGAATACCTCACAACAGATGCTTCAGGCACAGCCACAACTGCTACCGATACAACCGCTGAAACAACAACTGATGAAACAGCTGCGGCAACGGATGCAAACGGATTAGCTGAGGGTACCGTAATTACTATACAGACATCTACAAATCTTCGTGAGTCAATGGATTCAAATTCAACAAAACTTGCGACCATCTTCCAGGGTGAAAAAGTAACGGTTATAATGAGCTATGCTGAAGGATGGACAAAGGTGTCTTACGGAGATAAGACCGGATATATAAAGACAGATTTGCTTAGATAATCCGATTTTTTTGAAATGAGTAAATAAGAGGAGCATTTATGCTTCTCTTTTTTTACCAACAGGTATTGAAATGAACGAAGAGACAATTAGGTTAAATAAGTTTCTCAGCGCTTCCGGATATTGTTCAAGAAGAGAAGCGGACAGATTGATAGAAGCGGGTTCTGTATATGTAGACGGAGAACCGGCAACTCTGGGTACAAAAGTTGATGATAACAGCGTTGTAACAGTGAACGGAGTTTTGGTCTCTAATAACGAGAAAACTGTTCTTATTGCTTTCAACAAGCCCAGGGGTATCGTATGTACCAGTGAGAAACGAGAAAAAAACAATATAATAGATTATATAAAATATCCTGCAAGAATTTATCCTATTGGCCGACTTGATAAGGACTCCACAGGCCTGATTCTTTTGACTAATCAGGGGGAAATTGTCAATAAGATGATGAGAGCCAGAAACGGTCATGAAAAAGAATATGTTGTCAGGGTAAATAAAAGAGTTACCGATGATTTCATTCACGGTATGAGCGGTGGTGTTCCGCTTGTTGAATTAAACACTACAACCCGTAAATGCAAGGTTAAAAAACTTTCTGAAAAAGAGTTTTCAATTGTGCTTACGCAAGGCCTTAACAGACAGATCAGAAGAATGTGTGAGTATTTCGGTTACAGGGTCACTGATTTGAAGCGAACACGTATTATGAATATTTATCTTAATGACTTACCTGAGGGAGAATACAGGGATGTCACACCAAAGGAATATAATGAATTATTATCTTTAATAGGTGGTTCCGAAAACTAAAGGTTTGTAACCAAATAAGATTATCCGGAGATAAAAATGAGCGAAAACAATACTGTTGATGTAGAAAAACGCATAAAAGAATTAAAAGATGAAATTCTTTATCACAATAACAGATATTACAACGAGGACAGCCCGGAAATATCCGATTATGAATATGATATGATGATGCGCGAGCTTAAAAAGCTCGAAAAGGACTATCCGGAATTTGCTACAGAGGATTCACCGACAAAGCGTGTAGGCGGAAATGCCAAGAGAGAGGCCGGGGTTCTGGTAAAACACAATGTTCCTATGCTGAGCCTGCAGGATGTCTTTTCAAGGGAAGAAGTAGACGAATTCGTTAATGATATGCGAAAAGAGCTGACCGATCCCGAATTTGTGGTTGAGTATAAGATTGACGGTTTGTCCATGAGTCTCAGATATGAAAACGGAAAACTTTCGGTAGCCGAGACCAGAGGCGATGGCATCAATTACGGTGAGGATGTAACCGCAAATGCCAGAGTTATAGATGATGTTGTTAAAGAACTTAAGGATAAGCCGGAATACCTCGAAATCAGAGGCGAAGTCTATATGACGAACGAAGCCTTTGACAAGGTCAATGAGACGCAGGAAATCCTTGGTAAAAAGACATTTGCAAACCCTAGAAACTGCGCTGCGGGAACATTGAGACAGCTTGATCCTTCAATAACAAAGGAGAGAGGATTATCTCTATTTATCTTCAACGTTCAGCAGACTCGAGGGCTTTCGTTTAAAACACATACGGAAGGCTATGAATTCCTGAAAAAACAGGGAATCTCAGTAATTGATGACTATACAGTATGCCACACTGCTGATGAGGTTTGGAACGCTATTCAAAAGATAGGCGAGAACAGA
>JAILLZ010000068.1 GCA_024692885.1 Lachnospiraceae bacterium
TGAACTCGAGATGGTATCCGGAGATTATTGTCTGGCAATGACAAGCGTAAGTGACAGAAAAGAAGGTTTAGACCGACTGGCTGACGCGTTGTCTGAAATAGATGAGATATACAATGCTTCAAAAAAACCGGTTAAAGCAGAAGTCGGATTTATAGAGAGAGTATATAAACCATTAAGGAGGGTATGTGCTCTGTATGAAGCCTTTGATCTGCCGAGGAAAATCGTAAGCTTTGACGATGCCGTGGGTAAAACAAGCGGATTGTTTATTTACCTTTACCCGCCGGATATTCCATTGATAGTTCCGGGAGAAGAGATATCCGATGAATTTGTAGAAAACCTTAGAGAATGCAGACGAAAAAAACTTGCGCTTAAAGGTCTTCCGGACGAAGACGGAGAGCTTATATCCATTGCAGATTTTTAGCGGCTATATTATACTTTAAAGACAACCAAAGAAAGCAACGGAGTATTTATGGGAAAGCTGATTTGTCTGATGGGAAAGAGCTCATCGGGTAAAGATACAATATATAAAGAACTGAGAAAAAATAAGAATTTTGACCTGAAAAAAGTCACTTCATACACCACAAGACCTATAAGAGAGGGCGAAGCGGAAGGTGTGCAGTATCATTTCGTTTCGACGGAGCAGGCTCTTGAGATGGAGCGCGAAGGCAGAGTTATAGAAATGAGGATATACCCTTCGGCTTATGGGCCGTGGAGATATTTTACGGCAGATGACGGTCAGATAGAATTGGACAAAGCTGATTACATTCTTATCGGAACACTTGAAACCCTTGTAGCGCTTAAGAAGTACTACGGTGAAGAGAAAATTATTCCGATATACATAGAGGTAGAGGACGGTTTGAGACTGCAGCGCGCCTTGGACAGAGAGCGTGCCGAAAGTTCGCCGAAATACGATGAAATGTGCCGAAGATTCCTGGCAGACACACAGGATTTTTCGGAGGAGAAGATAAAAGAGGCAGGCGTGACAAAGCGATTTATAAACGAATCCCTCGAAGACACGCTTTCTCAGGTGGAGTCATATATAAGAGAGGCTCTTCTTAAATAGGAGATCTGCTTATGGAAATCAGAGTAAATGAGACTACTCCAATTACACATGCCGATGCGACACCGAAGGTTGAGCAGGGAGACGGAAGTTTCAAGTTTATGCTGGCCAGCGCAGTTGACGACGCGGAGCTGCAGCAGAGACTCAGTTCCATGTTGGACCAGATAACGGTTCAGGGGGAAAGAATAGCCCAGCACATGGATATCCGAGACATGAAAAGGTATCGCACCCTCGTAAAAGACTTTATGAATGAGATTGTAAACCGATCCCATAAGTTTTCCAGAGAGAACTTCCTTGACAGGCGAGGCAGACACAGGGTTTACGGAATCATAAGAATGGTGGACGAGACCTTGGACGAGCTTGCGGGAGAGCTGATAAAGGACGAGGTCGATCACATAACAATCCTTGGAAAAATCGGTGAAATACAGGGATTGCTTTTGGATATTTTTACGTAACGGAGGCCAAAAATGGCAGGATACAGAGATATCATCGGACACGAACAGATAATAGAATACTTCAAGGGCGCAATCGAAGCCGATAAAGTGAGTCATGCATATATCCTAAACGGTGAAGATTTCAGCGGAAAAATGATGCTTGCGGAAAGCTTTGCCATGGCTCTTCAGTGTGAGAAGCACGGAAGTGAACCATGTATGGAATGTCAGTCCTGCAAGCAGACAATTCACAGAAATCAGCCGGATATAAAGTATGTGACACACGAAAAGCCAAACACTTTAGGTGTCGAGGACATAAGAAAGCAGATAAATGATGATATTGTCATGAAGCCTTACAGCAGCAGATACAAGATTTATATCATCGAAGACGCCGAGAAAATGAATGAGCAGGCAGAAAATGCCCTTTTGAAAACCATAGAAGAGCCGCCGGAGTATGCAATAATCATGCTTTTGACCAACAATGCGGATGCCTTTTTGCCGACAATTCTGTCAAGATGTGTAAGGCTTGATATAAAGGCTGTTCCGGATGAAACCATAAGAAACTTTCTTATGAAGGAAAAGCAGATTCCGGATTATCAGGCAGATTTGTGCGTTGCTTTTGCGCAGGGAAATGTGGGAAAGGCCATAAGGCTCTCAGAATCCGAGAGATTCAACGAAATGAGAGAGCAGATGATGCAACTCATGAGAAGGCTTGAAGAGATAGAGCCTTATGAGATGACAATGGCTGTTAAACAAATTGCCGAATACAAACTGGCCATCTCAGATTATTTTGATTTGATGATGGTATGGTTTAGAGATATACTATTGTATAAAGCGTCGGCAGACGCAAACGGACTGGTCTTCAAGGATCAGGTATATGAAATAAAGAAGCAGGCAGATAAAAGGTCATATGAGGGAATTGAAAAATGCCTTGAGGCTTTGGATAAAGCCAAATCCAGACTGAAAGCAAATGTAAACTTTGATCTCACTATAGAAATGCTTCTTTGGACTATAAAGGAGAACTAGAATGATAAAAGTAGTAGGCGTCCGCTTTAGGAATGCCGGAAAGATATATTATTTTGATCCGGCTGATTTTCAGATAAAACCGGGAGATCACGTAATCGTTGAAACAGCACGTGGCGTAGAACTTGGAACTACCACACTGGGAATCAGAGAGGTAAAAGAAGAATCAGTTATTCAGCCTCTTCGTCCTGTGATCAGAATAGCTACAGAAGAAGATGAAGCGACAGTAGCAAGCAACAGGCAAAAAGAAAAAGAAGCATACAAAATATGCCGTGAAAAAATAAGAAAACATAATCTTGAGATGAAGCTGGTACAGGCTGAGTACACTTTCGACAACAACAAGCTTTTGTTTTACTTTACAGCTGATGGTCGAGTAGACTTCAGAGAACTTGTAAAAGATTTGGCTTCTGTTTTCAGAACAAGAATCGAGCTCAGACAGATAGGAGTTAGAGACGAGACCAAGATTTTGGGTGGAATGGGTATCTGCGGAAGACCATTGTGTTGTTCAAGCTACCTTTCCGAATTTGTTCCTGTTTCCATAAAGATGGCAAAGGAGCAGAACCTCTCATTAAATCCTACCAAGATTTCGGGAATGTGCGGAAGATTGATGTGCTGTCTGAAAAATGAGCAGGACACATATGAGTATCTGAACAGCAAGCTTCCGATGGTTGGAGATAAAGTTACCACTCCGGAAGGAGATATGGGCGAGGTTGCCTCAATAAATGTTTTGAGACAGACGGTTAAGGTAATCATTGAGTACAAAGATGAAAAGGAAATGAGAGAGTACCCGACTGATGAACTCAAATTCAAGCCTCGTAAAAAGAAAGAGAAGTTGAAAGTGTCCGAAGAGGAGATGAAAGAGCTCTTCGGATTGGAGGACAACGGAGGAAAATCCAAGGTTGACGCAAATTAATCTTAAAGAAAATGAGCGCCTTGATGAGTTGCAGCGCAACGGATATTCCATAATTCAGGATACAAAAAGATTCTGCTTCGGAATGGACGCAGCGCTTCTCTCAGGATATGCCAAGGCAAAGCCAAATGAAACAGTAATCGATCTCGGAACAGGTACCGGTATAATACCAATCCTTATGGAGGCAAAGACAGAAGCCGCTCACCTGACAGGACTGGAAATTCAGCCGGAGAGCGCCGATATGGCGAGACGAAGTGTGGCTTATAATCATTTGGAGAACAAGATAGACATCGTGGAGGGCGATATAAAGGATGCTTCAAGTATATTTGGAGCATCTTCTTTTGATGTTGTGACAACAAACCCGCCATATATGATAAATGACCATGGGCTGAAATCAGATAATGAGGCAAAAGCAATCGCCAGAGGAGAGGTTTTATGCACTTTGGACGATGTGCTGAGGGAGAGTGCCAGACTTTTAAAACAAAACGGAAGGTTTTACATGGTACACAGACCATTCAGACTGGCAGAGATAATGTGCAAGATGGTGGAATACAAACTTGAGCCTAAAACGATGAAACTTGTATACCCTTTTGTGGATAAAGAGCCAAATATGGTTTTAATCTCTGCGGTTAAGGGCGGAAAATCAAGGATAACTGTGGAAAAACCACTTATTGTATATAAGGAAAAAGGCGTATATACAGACGAAATCTACGAGATTTACGGATATTAAAGGAACGACATATGTGTGGAAAACTATACCTTTGCGCGACGCCGATAGGAAATCTTGAGGATATAACCTTAAGAGTGCTTAGAACTCTTAAGGAAGTGGATCTTATCGCAGCGGAAGATACCAGAAATTCAATAAAGCTTTTAAATCATTTTGATATTCACACTCCGATGACCAGCTATCATGAGTTTAATAAGATAGAAAAGGCATATCAGTTGGTAAACAAAATGAAGGAAGGGATGAACATTGCGCTCATAACCGATGCGGGAACTCCCGGAATATCGGATCCCGGAGAGGACTTGGTGCGCATATGCTATGAGGAAGGCATAGAAGTGACTTCGCTTCCTGGGCCGGCGGCATGTATAACATCGCTGACAATGTCTGGCCGACCAACAAGACGATTTGCATTTGAAGCTTTTCTTCCTAGAGAAAAGAAAGAACGTGCTGTGATACTGGAGGAACTCAAGACAGAAACCAGAACCATAGTAATGTACGAAGCTCCGCATAGACTGGGGAAAACTTTGGCGGAGTTATACGAGGCTCTCGGGGACAGAAATATTACGATAACGAGAGAACTCACGAAAATGCATGAGGAAAAGCTCCGGTTTACATTGTCTGATGCTGTTTCTTATTATGAGGAGAACGAACCGAAAGGCGAGTTCGTGCTTGTCATAGAGGGAAAAACTCATGAGGAGCTTGAGAAGGAAAGCCAGGCCAGATTTGAGGAAATATCCATTGAAGAGCACATGAAGATGTACGAGGATAAAGGTATCGACAGAAAAGAGGCCATGAAAATGGTTGCCAAAGACAGGGGAATGAGCAAGCGCGACGTTTATAAGGCTTTACTGTAGAGTAAAGATTTTTTACGGAGGTGGAAAAATGGAGGAGGTAAAAAGATTCATTGAAATGCTTGATTCATCGAAAAACGTTGTATTTTTCGGTGGTGCCGGAGTATCTACTGAAAGCGGTATACCGGATTTCAGAAGCAAAGATGGACTGTACAACCAGCACGATGTTCAATTTGAAAAGTATCAGCCGGAATATCTGCTCAGCCACAGCTGCCTGGTCGATGAACCGAAAGTCTTCTATGAGTTCTATCGCCAGAAAATGGACGCAAGAAAAGCCGAACCAAATGCGGCACACCGCTATCTGGCCCGGCTTGAGGATGAAGGAAAACTGATCGGGATCGTGACCCAGAATATCGATGGACTGCATCAGCGTGCCGGAAGCCGTAAGGTTTTTGAAATCCACGGTTCCACTCAGCGCAACTTCTGCATGAGATGCCATAAACGATATCCGGAAAATGCGATTTATGATTCGAAAGAAGCAGTTCCGCACTGCGACTGCGGCGGTATGATCCGTCCGGAAGTCACGCTTTATGAGGAGTCACTGCCGGAAGATGCTGTTATGAAGTCCATTGATGCGATCCGTGCTGCGGATA
>JAILLZ010000073.1 GCA_024692885.1 Lachnospiraceae bacterium
GCATGCGGAGATGACCGTTCAAGCGAAGCGCGTTTAGTCGCAGCATGCGAAATCAATGGGAAAACTGCATGAACTTAGAAAAACAGACATGCGATTCCGCAACTGATTTTATCGGTATAAATCTAACGGGGCTGTCAGACATACGTTTCTTGCGATGCGCCTTATTAGGATTACTCATGAATTTCGTCAACGAAAAGAAAAATATATATGCAGATTAGTGCATACGTATAAATCAACAAATAATGAGAATATATGCGTGTGCAAAAAAGCACGATTATCGAAACACTTTCATCAGATTTGGTGGCGTACCACCTTGTACTCGTCGTCATCCTGGAAATAAGGGCAATGACTGTATTCCGTAGTCATATACCTTGCCATCTCATCCTCGTCCAGATTGACTGCACAATAGTATTCATCAAATTCTTCATCATACTCGCTGTTTGCACAGCGCTCGCAATCCATAATCATATTTCTTACCTTTTCTTTTTTCCTGTTTTCTCCGGTATCTCAAGTTCCGGAAGTGAAATGTAATATATCATATTGTGGTCTGTGTCTGTTCTCAACAAGAGTTCCGGTACGCTCTGCACAAACTTTTGGAATGTGGAATAACCGTACTCCTTAACCTTAAATCCCGGAAACTGTCTGTGGATATACTGTCCCAGCTGGGCAAGTTCAAGTCCGTTATTTCCGGTAGATTTAACCTTCTTTATTATGCGCTTAACGACCTCTTCTTTTTCAGCTCTGGCATCCTTGAGTCTCACGTAAAGACTTGTGTCTTTTCGTTCCAGATTGAATGCTCCCATCTCATCAATAAACCTCGAGAGCGAGCTGTAACCGTAAGATCTGACGTCGAAATCGGAATACTTCTTAACCAGATAGTTTCCGACCTCGCCCATGGCCGTCTCTTTTTCATTGTTCTCATTCTCGGTGATGAGTTCGATGATTGCCTCAACGATCTTCTTCTGCGGAATGGCCTCATTTGCCTTCTCCTCGTCGTTCTCCAACAGGTTTTCAAGATTTGTAAAAACCGTGCAGGCTGCCTTGAAGGATCTAGGTGTTTTGCTTTCTCCCATTCCTATAACATACATTCCGGTCTCCCTCAGACGGCTTGCAAGTTTTGTAAAATCGCCGTCTGATGAAACAAGGCAGAAACCATCCACATTGCCTGTGTATAAGATATCCATGGCATCTATTATGAGTGCCGAGTCAGTCGCATTTTTTCCAACGGTATTAGAGAACTGCTGAATAGGTGTTATGGAATTCTCAAGTAGTTCCGCTCTCCACTTTGAAGACTGATTACTTGTCCAGTCCCCGTAGATTCTCTTGTACGTGGTGACACCGTATTTTGTCATCTCACTTAAGATCGCATTTATGTATTTTGCGGATATATTATCCGAATCGATAAGTACCGCAAATCTTTTTTCACGTTCGCTCATTTTTTATCCCTTTTTTATTTTTATTCTTGTCTTTCTTTTGATATACTTGTCATGTTTGAATTAACCTCAAGGAGAATCAAAATGCTTAAAAATATACCAAAATTCGTTAACGGAAACACGCTGAAACTTATCGCCATCATCTCTATGATTCTGGATCACGTTGCAGTATGCCTGATTCCTACAATAGCAGCTGTGGCTGAGGAAGGAAGTTTTCTTTCCAACAGTTCTGTAGTTTTTACAATTATTGATACCCAGAGAGCATTCGGAAGACTTGCCTTTCCGCTTTTCTTATTTCTTTTGCTTGAAGGGCTTGAACACACAAAAGATATAAAAAAATACGCCGCAAGACTCTTAGTCTTTGCCCTGATTTCTGAAATACCTTTCGACTATGCGGTGTATGGAGAAATCTTCCACTGGGGAAAACAGAATGTAATGTTCACCCTGTTTTTGAGTCTCATTACCATAGCGGGTATAGACAACGTTCTCACAATATTCAGCGAAGACAAAACCAAAAGAGTGATGCTTTCACTTTCTATAATGATGTTCTCCGTCTTTGCAGCCTACTTTATCAAGTGTGACTATGGCTACATCGGTGTGGGCGCCGCTATAGCAATGTACTTTTTCAAAAGTGATAAGATAAAAAGTATATTTGCCGGAAGCATCATTTTGATGCTTGGCTTTTCGAGCGAAATCACTGCCATCTTTTCCGTTATTCCAGTTCTTTTCTACAACGGAAAAAGAGGTTCGGATTCCAAAATCTTAAAATATGCTTTCTACGTTTTTTATCCGCTTCACCTTTTAATCATTATAGGCATCAAGAGTCTGTTTTAACCAGGCGATATATCTGTCTTTCACATCTTCGGGGGTTGCGATTTTTATATCGCCTCCGAAGCCTGAAAGCCAGGCAAAAAACAGTGGACTCACAGCCACATCACATCTCACTCTGACATGTTCCTCGTCTTCATATCTCATTGGAACATCCACTCCGAATCGGTCTATGCAAACTCTTGCGAGGTCGTTTTTTACCACAAGATTCACTGTCGCCTTTTCTCCTGCAAACATTCCAAAGGTCTCTTTTGACATGGCAGCGACATCTATCTTCTCAGCAAGACGACGTCCCATCCTTATCCTTTCAACCATGGTGAGATGCAGCATCTTATCCACCCTGTAGTGTTTTATAACATCTGCTTCCTCGTCATAGGCCATGAGATAATAGTTTTCGTCTTCCCAAACCAAATACCACGGACTCACCACATACGGTTCCCCGTTTTTTCTTAAGACCTGCTCTTTTTTTGTGTTCCACTCAAAATACTGAAATGAAATCTGCCTGTTTGAATTTATGGCATCATGAATCATATCCACTGAGTAATAGATATTTTCGTTTACAGCCTTGTTTCTGTCGGTCACCACTACTTCTCTCTGAAGCTTCTTTGCGCTGTACTTATTTGTCAGTTTCTCAAGCTTTCCGATGAGACTTCTGGTCTTGCTCTCCGTAATGAATTTTGCAGACTGTACTGCATCAACCAAAAGCTTTAATTCCGCAAGTTCGAAATCCCTTGAAGCCACATAGTATCCACCCGGTTTTTCCTTTATGGATATGATGTCCATTCCGTAATCCGTGAGCTGATTGATATCATCGTATATAGATTTTCTCTCAGCAGTTACTCCCAGGCCTTCAAGCCTCTCTATAAGCTCTTTTGTGGTAATCGGATGGTCTTCATCCGTCTCGTTCAAAAGAATATCCGCAATATGCAGAATCTTTATCTTTTGTCCCGAAGATCTGGCCATTTTACTCTCCCCCAAGATTCAACAGTTTTTCAGACAATGCTATCATTTTGGCACTGCCGCTGTTTTCAAATACTACCTTTCCTTTTTCTTTCGAAGTCGAAAGGAGACCTGCCTCTTTCACCCTTCTTTTTGTCTCCCTGGCAACTCCTTCTCCGCCTTCGTAAAACTTGGTTTTGTCACCGAAGAATTCTCTCAATGCTCCGGTTAAAAACGGGTAATGCGTACATCCAAGCACCACGGAGCCGATGTTTTTCTCCTTGTACTCTCCGAGAAGATTCTCAAAGTAGTTTTGGAGTTCCTCTCCGGATGTCACACCTTTTTCCACATACTCCATAAGTCCTGGGCAGGAAACCGGAAGGATCTCCACATCCTTCTCAAATCTGGCCATAAGCTTTTTAAACTTTTCTTCCCTTATGGTCATCGGAGTGGCAAGCACCATCACCGCTCCTCCTTCGGATTCTTTTACCGCAGGTTTTAACGCCGGCTCGATTCCAACGATTGGGATGTCTTTATATTTTTCCCTCATCACGCGAACAGCCGCGCTGGTAGCTGAATTACAGGCCACAACTACAGCTTTTGCGCCCTCGGATATGAGATGATCGGTTATCTCAAAACTGAGCTTTTGAATCTCCTCAACAGTCTTTGTGCCGTAAGGAGCATGTGCTGAATCACCGTAGTAAATAAAGTTCTCATTCGGAAGTTCTTTGACAAGTGCTTTTAAAACACTGATTCCTCCCACTCCGGAATCAAATACACCTATACAATCCAAAATCGCCTTACTTCCTTTCCAACATGTTTCATGATATGATATCTGCAGATATATAAATTAAACAAATAGGTGATGTTTTGGCATCAAACATTTGTAATATTACATATTTACAAATACCTCAAGCTAGAGTATAACATAAAATTGACTTTTTCAAGCAAGGAGAAGCCTAAATGACTAAATATAAAAACCTATTTGACAACATACGATTTTGCAAACATTGCAATGCACAGTTGCCTGCGGATTATCCCGATATACTTTGTCCTAAATGTAAAGAGTTGGAGCTTTTCCAGAAAGTAAGAAGCTATATCAGAGAAAACGACGTGACCGAGCGCGATGTTGCAGATCACTTTAACCTTCCTTTATTCAAGGTAAAAAGTTGGATACACGAAGGTCGAATCGAATATAAAGATGATTTTATAAAAAACATATCCTTCAACGGAAGATGTTCTTCCTGCGGCAAGCCAATTGCCCTTGGAAATCTTTGTTCTGAATGCATGCAGAAAATGCACCAGGAAAACAGAGCTCCGGGTGTTATGTTAAAGAAAAAAGGCGAGGACGGAAACATTCGATTCAAGAGGAACTGATATTATGGCTAAATATTTGTTTTTCAAGTTAAAGGCAGTAAGTTATCAATCTTATTTGTACTTTGCCGATTCACTGGCAGAGTCACTTAAAAGACTTGGTGACACTGTCCTTTTTTTTGATTCTGAAAAAGAACCTTTGGAAAATATGGAACGACTCACAAACGAGAGTTTTGATGCCATATTCGATTTCAACTCGGCACTTCCCAAGGTAACAATGGACGATGACACCTATTTTCTCGATCACATTGATTCACCGTTTTACAACATCATTCTGGACCACCCGCTGTACCATCACGATTCCCTTAAACATAAGCTAAAAAACATGCATGTACTTTGTCTTGATGAAAGACATGCAAAATACATAAAAGACAATTATCCACACATAAAATCAGTGGAGCTTTTTGCCATGACCGGCCAGACCGCTGCAAAGACGATTCCGTACAAGGACAGGAAGTACGACGTACTTTTTACCGGAAGCTATACCTCTTCAAATGAGATTTTGGATGCCCTCTGCAAAATACCGCCTTTCATGCAAAAGATAACCCTCGATGTCATAGATATAATGAAAGCGGACGCCTCACTTCAGGTGCATGAGGCCCTCAATACGGTCCTTCCCGAGATTGAGGATTCGGATATAATACTCGAGCATTATCCGCTTCATGTTCAGGGATGTTTTCTCGCTGATACTTTTATAAGAGCATACAAAAGAGAGGAAGTTTTGAAGACACTGGTAAAGGCCGACATATCTCTCACCCTCTGTGGAAACGGTTGGGAAAAGTTTAAGGATGTAGCATCAAAGGAAAATGTTACCATCCTCGATGAGATTCCTTTCTCGGACACATTTTCTCTTATGCAGAATTCAAAAATATCGGTAAATATCATGCCGATTTTCACCCATGGAACTCATGACAGGGTTTATTCGGCATGTTTAAATTCAAGTGTTTGTGTAACGGATAAAAGCAGTATCTTAGAAAAACAATTTGTCGACCGACAGGACATCTGTTTTGCAGACATCTCGCGGCCGACAAGTTTTTCCGATATTATATCCGATCTTTTATTGTCCGAAGAAAAAGCTGTTGCAATTTCTTCAAATGGTTTTATCTATGCTGATAAAAATCATACCTGGGATTCCAGAGCAAACACTCTCAAATCATTAATTATCCAGTGAGCTATCCCCGTTTTCAGGTGCTGCTTCAGCAGGAGTATCCGTAGCGGCAGTTCCATCAGTTGTCGTGGTAGTCGTAGCATCCGTGGCTCCGCTGCCTTCCGTGATTGTTGTAGCACCGTTTACCGTGCTTCCTGACGGATTTATATACGATGGTGCTGCAGGAATTACTCCTCCGTGAACCGGACAAAGTGTTGTCGCATTCTGTTCACTTATTCTGTACGGATCGTCTGCAGAACCTGCATCTCCTCCGAGAATATATATTCCACCCACTCTGAGTTCCTCAGGGCAAAAATCTCCTGCCTGATATCCTGACTCAGCACATACTGTGAGGGATGCGTGATGATCACAGTACTCTGTCGGAACTGTTGACTCATCGAAGTATTCAGTGATAACCATGCTTCCTCTCGGATCGCAATCACATACTCCTCCGATTGCAAGCTTTCCTGATTTCTTACATACCTGTGCTGTCACAATAGATGACGGCATCTCAAAATCTTTATTCTCAAGATTCTCGTGAATCCTGCTCATTACCGCACGCCATATTGCCTTCGGATAACTTGTTGTTCCTGAAGCCTGCGGTGTGTTGTCGTCATATCCGCCCCATACTACGCATGTGTAATAAGGAGTGAAACCTGCAAAGAGTGCATCTCTGTTCTTTGTGGTTGTTCCGGTCTTTCCGGCTATAGTCATATTTCCAAAGTTTACGGCTGTACCTGTACCCTGTGTTACAACATCTTTCATGGCATTTGTAAGAAGCCATGCCGTAGACTCTTTGAGAACCGATTTCTCCTGCGGTGTGTTGTCTATAAGAACATTTCCGTCGTGGTCAAGAATCTTTGTGTAGAATCTTGGTTTAATGTATGTTCCCTGGTTTGCTATGGTCGCGTATGCTGCGGTAAGCTCAAGGTTCTTTACACCGTTTGTAAGTCCTCCCAGTGCAAGGGACTGAACATTATCATCATCTACTATTGATGTGAATCCAAACTCTTTTATGTATCTGAATCCCACATCTACTCCCACTTCAGTGAGAGCCTTAACAGTAACAATGTTGATGGAATTTGTTATTGCTTCTCTGAATGTTGTCCATCCTCTGAAAGAGTTGTCATAGTTTTTCAGCGATGTTCCGTTTTCGTATGAGTAAGGAGCATCATCCTCTACTGATGCAAGTGTCATTCCGCCGTAATCAAGAGCCGGCGCATATGCTGCAAGTACCTTAAAAGTAGATCCCGGCTGTCTTGTCGTATCTGTGGCACGGTTCAAAGTTTTACTTGCGGTCTTGTCTCCTCGACCACCGGTAAGTGCAACAACCTCTCCTGTCTCCTGGTTCATAACCGTAAGAGCCACCTGAGGCTGAAGTGTGTAAACCACTGACTCATATCCCTCAGGGATTGTATCTCCCTCTTCAAGGATTTCCTGCTTGTATGCCTCGATGGCAGCTGCAGCCTCTTCCTGACTGTCAAAGTTTATATCGTAGTCAGAATTTGATGACTGATAATATGAGAGCATCGTAGTCTCTGAATAGTTCTTGTAACTACCGTCAGCCTTCAAAACAGTAAGTCTGTATGAGAACGAATACTTTGGTGAAGTCGGATAGTTATCAAGGTTGTTTACTTCCTCATCAACTATGCTCTGGATTGTTGAATCCTGAGTTGAATAGATTGTGAGTCCACCGTTGTAAAGTGCTTTGTAAGCCTGAGTCTCTGTGTATCCCTTGAGATCCATGAGATCCTGGATAACCTGATCTGTGAGCTCGTCAACGAAGTATGATGTAACCTCTCCACTTTCAAGTGTCTCTGTGTTTACCACCTGGATTCTGTCGTAAACATCATCTGCCATAGCCTCATCAAACTGATCCTGGTTTATATATCCCTGCTCAAGCATGTTTTTCAATACTTTTTCACGTCTCTCGGCGTTTTTGTCCGGATGACTGATAGGATTGTATAACGATGGATTCTGTGTTATTGCAGCTATTACCGCACACTCGGAAAGTGTTAGTTCCGAAACATCTTTTCCAAAATATCTGTTTGCAGCTGACTGAACTCCAAGTGTATTCTGTCCCAGGTTTATGGTATTGAGATAGTTTTCCATAATCCAGTTCTTGGTGACCTTTTTCTCAAGTTCCACAGCAAGATACTGCTCTTGGATTTTTCTCTCCATCTTATCTGCAAATGCAGTCTCGCTTGTCCAATCAGTAAATACGTTGTTCTTGATAAGCTGCTGGGTCAGTGTACTTGCACCCTGCGAGAAATGACCGCTGGTCAGACCTCTGATTCCGGCTCTGATGATACCGTAAATGTCGATTCCGTTATGCTCGTAGAATCTCTCATCCTCGATTGCAACAAAGGCATGCTGAAGATTCTCTGGTATCTCATCAATTGTGGCGTAAACACGGTTTGATCCCGAGGCAACGAGTGTCGCAATGGTATTTCCATCCGTATCCAAAACTGTAGACAGATATCCCGTTGGTGTGGCATCGTCAATAGTTACCGCAGGTGCGGCCGCAATGACGCCCTTAAATATGCCCACTCCACCTGCAATACCGGCTATGCCCAAAGCAATAACCGCCACGAAGAGAAGTTTCCATCCCAACAATAATAATTTATTAGCTATCTTAGGCGCGCTGTTTTCAAGCTGCTTGTCTCTCTTACTTGCGCCGTTTTTTCCGTAGTTCATTAATTATTCCTCCACTAAACCTACATTATATTTGAATAGCGGCAGAATGGCAAATTTTAGTTGTGTGAGCGCATTCTAAAATGCTATACTTTTTGAGAAAACATAGATTAGAAAGAACACTTATAATGAATTCATTCAAGTTTGTTTTTGAAGGCGCATCTGCTGAAATAACCGAAAAAAAATCACGGTTTATAGCTCACGTTAAGCCTATACAGAGCGAAGAAGATGCCCTCTCATTTATACAGTCAAAGAAAAAAGAATATTGGGACGCAAGACATAACTGCTATGCTTATGTTTGTGGATCAAACAACGAAATAAGCCGTTGTTCCGACGACGGTGAACCGGCTCAGACTGCAGGTCGTCCAATGCTCGATGTCATCTTAAACGAAGGTGTACATGATGTATGTGTTGTGGTGACAAGATACTTCGGTGGAGTTCTCCTTGGAACCGGTGGACTTGTGAGAGCATATCAGAAAGCGACTCAGGAAGGTCTCGCCGCTTCGACGATTTTAGAGAAGCAGGCCGGCAGTCTTCTTTCCGTAAAATGTGATTACACTTTACTCGGAAAGGTTCAGTATATTCTTGGAAAAAACGATATAACGATTAAGGATACGATTTATACAGACAATGTTGAATTTATGTTTGCTGTTTCCGATGAAATGACAGAGCGCATCATTTCCGAGATAACAGAAGGAACAAACGGAAGTGCTGTAATCGAAGCGAAAGAAAAGATTTCATTTGCAAAAAAGGGGAACGAAATAATATTTTTCACGAGGTGAAAGGCTTTGAATACCACAAACAAAACAAATGACACAGAATTTCTTCACAACAAAATGCTCAAATTTATCCAGGCCATGTTATCGCAAAGTCAGGATGGCGAAATCTACATTGAAGATGTAGATGTGGTTCTCGAGGATTTCGGAATCTCCAAGGAAGAACTTGAATTCTTTCTAAATGAGCATATTATCTTATGATAAACACAAAGGCCCTGCGAACTATTGTCCGTAGGGCCTTATTTAATTAGATATCTATAAACATCTTTAGTCTGAGACTACTTATTCACTTCATCCACGAATCTTGCAAAAGCCTCGCGTCCTTCAGGAGTACACTTGTAAACTCCTGCATCGCAGAGAACCTGCTCGAATACTTTTCCGATTTCCTCGTGAAGTATGTCATCAACATTTTTCTCGTTTATGTCTTTGTGGCAAAGGATAGCTTTTTCCACCCAATCAGCATGTGAAGCCAGGGTCTCTGTGCTTCTCAAATCCTTACCTGTCAAAAGTGCATCTCTAAGCTCAGCCATCTCATCTTTAAGACGTGCAGGTAAAACAGCAAGTCCCATAACTTCAATAAGACCGATGTTTTCCTTCTTTATATGATGAAGCTCCGCATGTGGATGATAAACACCCAAAGGATGCTCTTCTGTAGTTATATTATTTCTGAGAACAAGATCAAGTTCGAACTCTCCGTCTCTCATTCTTGCGATTGGAGTGATTGTATTGTGAGGTTCTCCATCAGTCTCG
This sequence comes from Lachnospiraceae bacterium, assembly GCA_024692885.1. GTDB lineage: Bacteria > Bacillota > Clostridia > Lachnospirales > Lachnospiraceae > JAILHT01. The sequence goes on from JAILLZ010000073.1 coordinate 9,942, forward strand.
GCAAAGATAAAAGCAGCCTCGTCTGTGTAACCTCTCCATGCAAGAAGGATCTTGTCTGCAAGCTCGATGAGTTTCTCTTTATCCTTTGAAGAAATTCTGATAACCGACATTGGCCATTTAACTATGCCTGCCTTCACATCTTCAAAGCCCTTAAATGTGATTTCCTTTTCGATGCCGGCCTTAGCCATGGCAAATGTATAATGTCCGCCCTGGAAATGGTCGTGGCTTAAAATAGAACCTCCGACTATAGGCAAATCTGCGTTTGAGCCTACAAAGTAATGAGGGAATGCACTTACAAAATCAAGGAGCTTTCCAAAGGTTGCACGCTCAATCTTCATAGGAACATGCTGTGAATTAAACACGATGCAATGCTCGTTGTAGTAAACATAAGGTGAATACTGGAAAAACCAGTCAGCATTTCTTATGGTCACTGGAATGATTCTGTGATTCTGTCTTGCAGGGTGATTGAGTCTTCCTGAATATCCCTCGTTCTCAGCACAGAGCTGACATTTCGGATATGCATTCTGCTTTGCATTTTTAGCTGCTGCAATGGCCTTAGGATCCTTTTCAGGTTTTGAGAGATTTATGGTGATATCCAAATCTCCAAACTCTGTGGATGTCTGCCACTTCATATCCTTCTTTATTCTCTGTCTTCTGATATAGTTGCTGTCGCAGCTCAGCTTGTAGAAATAGTCTGTTGCCGTCTCAGGAGACTCTGCATATTTGTCTTTGAATTCTTTTCTTATTTCACTCGGTCTTGCAACAAGAAGCCCCATAATCTTTGTATCAAAAAGATCTCTGTAGGTGATGGTATTATCTTTCATAATGCCGTTTTTGTAAGCGTAATCCATCATTTCAGAAAGGATGGTTTCCAAAGCTTCCTCTGCACTCTTTTGATCCGTGATTGTATATTTATGATTTGCGAAAACCTCATCACCGATGTCGTCCAACTCGAAAAGTTCAAGCAGACTGTTCATGGTGTAGATTCTGTCATCGGCTTTTATCAATCCGACTACTTCCGCATATTTTACTAAATCTAAAATATTATCTAAAATCATTTTTGCTCCTTATCCGATCTTTCTTGGACCGTCACCGATTTCAACTACATAAAAATCAGCTGCGTATCCTATCTTCTTGAGATAAGCATCTCCGACTTCTTTTATAAATGTATCCACAGCTTCATCCTTTACGATGCTTACTGTACATCCGCCGAAGCCTGCACCTGTCATTCTTGATCCGATAACTCCAGGAATCTTCCATGCTTCCTCAACAAGTGTATCAAGCTCGATTCCGGTAACTTCATAATCATCACGAAGTGAGACGTGAGATGCATTCATAAGCTTTCCGAATTCTTCCACGTTGTTGTTCTTCAAAGCCTCTACAGCCTTTATTGTTCTCTGATTCTCGTAGACAGCGTGTTTTGCTCTCTTTCTTCTTACATCAGAATCGATATTTCCTTTGAGCTCCTCAAACTTCTCTTCAGTGAGTTCTCCAAGGCTCTTGATATCGCAAACCTTCTGAATCTCAGCGAGCGCTGTCTCGCACTCATCTCTTCTCTCGTTGTACTTGGAATCTCCAAGACCTCTCTTCTTGTTACTGCATGAAATAACAATCTTTGCGTTCTGAAGCTTGATTGGTGCATATTCATAATCCAATGTTGCTGTATCAAGGAAAATAGCGTGTCCTTCCTTTCCCATGGCGATTGCAAACTGATCCATGATTCCACAGTTTACGCCGTTAAACTTGTTCTCTGAAAACTGTCCGATAAGCGCAAGCTCCTGATTTGTAACATTATTAAATCCAAAAAGGCTCTTTAAAATGTATCCTGTGAGAACCTCTACAGACGCAGATGAAGAAAGTCCCGATCCGTTTGGAATATTTCCGAAAAGAAGAAGATCAAATCCTGTATCAACCTTCATTCCCTTCTCACCGAATGCCCAGATAACTCCCTTCGGATAGTTTGTCCAGCCTGCTTCCTTCTCAGGCTTAAGATTCTCTATTGTAGACTCAATCACTCCAAGCTGCTCAAAATTCATTGAGTAAAAACGAAGCTTTTTGTCATCTCTCTTTCTTACTACACCATATGTTCCGATGGTGAGTGCACATGGAAATACATGTCCGCCGTTGTAATCTGTATGCTCACCTATCATATTTACACGTCCCGGTGCAAAATATACTTCGATGTTTCCTTCTGCTCCGAATACTTCTTTAAATTTTTCAAGTAAGTTCTGTTCAATTTTTTCCATGACTGTCTCCTTTTTTTTACTCTATATCGAATTTGTGTTCTGAACTGCTTATTGATTGTTGGAGTTAGGCCTGCTTTATAATCTCAAGTGCCTTCAAAGCATTCCCCTCGTAATCAAACAATGCCTGGTTGGCCCACTCGTTTCCGCACGGGCCCGGATCATTCATATATTCCAGAGATGCCGGTGTCGCCCAACCGCTTCCCGGAACAGGAATCCATGCCGGTTCCCACCAGAAAAAGCCTTTTCCCATTCCGTTTTTTACATTTTTTATGCGTGTAATAAAATCTTCTGTAAAACCTGCCTGACCGTCTTCCGTCATTGGATACTCTATCTTTTCCACAAGCTCTTTCTTTGTGGCATATCCTTTTCTCTCGCCAGGCTCAAGTCCTTCGTACTTTCCGTAATCCTCCATGGAAAATCCCATGGATACCTCAACAACTGTAACAGGCTTGTCGTACCTTGATGAAATATCATTCATATTGTACTCAAGCGAATCCAAAGTCCCGTGCCAAAAAGGATAGTAGGACATTCCGATATAATCGAAGTCCTCTCCTCTTTCAAAATAGTTGTCAAACCAGGTTCTGTAAAGCTCGTTGTTTCCTCCGTTATCCAGATGAATCATTATTGCAATCTCTTCATCCACTTCCCTTACAGCTCTGATTCCGGAACTGACAAGCCTTGCTATGGCATCGTATCCTTCTTTACTTCCGTCCTTTTTTCCTTCCGGCCAGAGAAGTCCGTTTGTGAGTTCGTTTCCCACCTGGACCATGGAAACATTAACCCCTGCAGCCAATATTTTTTCCAGGGACTCCTTTGTATAAAAGAATACGTCCTCTTCCAGCTGCCCCAGATCGTGATTTTTCCATACTTTCGGCTTTATCTGTTTTCCGGGATCTGCCCAGAAATCGCTGTACTGAAAATCCAAAAGAACTGGAAGTCCTACATCGGTAATCTTTTTACCCATTTTTATTACGGTTTCAAGATCATCATGACCTGCGCCATAGCTTTCTTTCTCAAGCGAATAAGGGTCAACCATAAGTCTCAGTCTTATCATATTGAAACCGTATGATTTCAATATGACAAGAAGGTCTTTTTCGTCACCGTGATCATAGTATCTAGCACCAAGTTCGCGGAGTTCATCCATTGTGGAAATGTCCGCACCTTTTATAAAACCGGCTATTTGTTTCAAATCTAGATTCCTCTAAAGCAGAATGTAAACTCTACTTTTTTACTTACGTCAATAAGGAACTCAGGATGTGTGAATGAGCCCCAGCTGTCGTCTCCTGCAACACCCATCTGTGCTTTGGCAACGCGAACTACTGTGTAGTGAACATTAGGAAGTTCGTATGGATGATTTGCATTTTCAATCTCAGAAGGTGTGTATGGAAGGGCTGAGAACATTATCTCATCTCCGGAAAACTCCATACCGCGACCCTTGATATCTGTCACACGAGCATAGCGCACACCGCATTTAGCTCCGCATTCCTGTGGTCTGGCGTACTCTGCCATGTTGTCCTTAACTTTGTTTTTGTATACTCCGAGTTTTCCACCGTTTGCTCTGTCGGCATAAGTCTCAGCCTCTCCGAGACCGTACCACTCAACATTGTCGTAATCAGCGTCGAATTTGAACATCATTCCAAACTCAGGCATGTCATGAAGTTCTTTTACCGGATCATAGCTTAAGGTTGTCTCTATGGTTCCGTCTCCGAAAACCTTGTACTTTAAGAAGCACTCTGAAGCTGGTGTTGTCGGCATCACATAGTGATATGTTATTTCAACCGTGTTTTCGCCAACTACTATATTAGGATTTTCACCTTTGAAGAGTGACTCTCTGTCTGCAGTAATGTACTGGCTTGCCAGTTTCCACTGCGCATATCTCTGAGGCATCATATTTCCGTTGTCGTTGTCGTTAGGTGCTCTCCAGAAATTTGGCATAGGAATGTAGTTTGGCATCATTTCCTTTCCACCGTAAATATATGAAACAATTCCGCTTCTTGTCTTTGAGAATATAGCCTTGAAATTCTGTCCTACAGTTACGATGTTGTTTAAAGCATTTATCACTTCAAGCTTCTCATCGCAGGTGTATGCCACAACTTGCTTTTTAAAAGTGTACTCTCCGAATGCAACCTCGTGTCCCTTCTTCGCCCAAAGAGTGTCTTCCTTTAATGTAAAGATAACACGTACGGTAAACTCAGGCTTGTTCTTTAAGCTTGCATTTAAAAGAGTTTCCTCCATGTACTTTGCGATTTCTGCAGGAACCTCAAATGTTTTTTCTGAAAGTGCATCTACTGAAATATTTTCTCTCACGCGGAACACTTCTTTTCCGTCTGCAAAAAGAGCTACTGCTGCATCAAAAACATCTGTATTTGTAAACAGATTCTTGTTTTCAACAGTGTATTTATTCTTATCAAAACGAACAGAAATGTTCTGATAGTTAAATTTTACCTCCTGCATCTTAGGAGAAGGATTTCTGCTTCCGCCGTACACGATACCGTTGCATGAGAAAATACCGTCTGTCGGTCTCTCTCCCATGTCTCCGCCGTAAGCCATGTAATCTTTTCCATAGCGGTCCTTTGCGAAGATGGACTGGTCGATATAATCCCAGATAAATCCACCCTGGTATCTTGGCTCTTCATCTGTAAGGTCGGTGTACTTCTTCATTCCACCGCAGGAATTTCCCATGGCATGTGTGTACTCGCAACAGATGAATGGCTTGTCATCATGTTCCTTCAAGAATTCCTTTATTGATGCAACTGAAGGATACATCTGGCTTTCCATATCGCTGGTGTCGTTGTATCTTCTGTCATGGAAAAGTCCTTCATAATGAACAAGTCTGTGGCTATCCATTTTCTTGAAAAGCTTTGACATCTCATATATAACTTTTCCGCCGAAAGATTCGTTTCCTACTGACCATATGAGAATTGCAGGATGATTCTTGTCTCTCTGATAACAGCTGTTGATACGATCAAGCATCATTCCCATGTACTCATCCCTGTCATTCGGAACGATAAAGCTCTCAGGAGACAACCCTCTCTCGTAATGCTCCCAGCTTCCGTGTGTCTCCATATTGTTCTCGGCGATGAGGTAGAATCCGAAGATATCACACAGCTCATAGATTGCCGAATCGTCCGGATAATGACATGTTCTTATGGCATTTATGTTGTGCTGCTTCATAACTGTGAGGTCTTTTACAAGTTCCTCGTAATCAGGCACTCTTCCCTGCTTTCCGGAAAACTCGTGTCTGTTTACACCCTTGAAAACAATACGCTTTCCGTTGAGTATCATGATACCGTCTTTCATCTCAAATGTTCTGAATCCGACATTCTGCTCGATGACTTCGGTGAGATTTCCGTTTTCATCAAGAACTTTAAGTTCAAGTTTATAGAGCATTGGATTCTCAGCGCTCCAAAGTGCAGGAGCATCTACTGAAATCTCAAGACTCTCTCCGAGCGCGATTTCTTTTTCAGCCACAACAGTATCATTCTTATGAACATAAGCTCCAAAGTCCGGATTTCTCACTTCGGCGCCAAGAAGTCTTGCTTTGACACTTCCTTTTCCTGTTGTTTTAAAATCAACCTTAAGACTTCCCTTTGAGAAATCTTCGTTTAAGAGTGCTTCTGTTCTGATGTCGCTCACATGAGCTTTCGGAATGGCATAAATAAATACATCTCTGTAGATTCCCGAAAATCTGTAAAAATCCTGATCCTCCAGCCAGCTGCTTGCAGTCCACTTGAACACACTGACAGCAAGCTTGTTCTCGCCATCCACAAGATAATCTGTTATATCAAACTCAGCCGGGTCGAATGTGTTCTCACTGTATCCAACATACTTGCCGTTTACATAAAGAGCAAATCCACTCTCCACACCCTGGAAAGAAATGTGGATATCCATTCCCTTCATATTCTCCGGGATAACAAGCGTACGCACATAGCTTGCTACCGGATTAAAGTGTGTCGGGATTTCGCCCGGATTAATCTGCTCTCTCTGCTCCCATGGATAAACAGTGTTGGTATACTGAGGTATATCATATCCCTCCATCTGGATATGAGCCGGAACTCTTATATCATCCCAATCGCTGCAATCATAATCTGTCTTCTCAAACCCCTTGATGCTAAGACTATAATTCTTTGCATATGCGAACTTCCAGATCCCATTCAAATACATTCTGAGCGACGACTGTCTTACTCTTGCCTCGTATTCATTGGCGTATGCCACATGGTCCGAATGCGCTTCAAGTCTGTTCTGCTCAAACACCTCAGGATTCTTTACAATTTCATACTCAAACTCCTGCATTTTATTCCCTCTCACGTTTATGATTTACCTGATTTCTCAGGCATGGTTTTTACAATTAGCTTACTACTTTATATCACGTTTGTTGTTAAAAAAACACGCAAATTCCTTCGTATATTGTCAAAATATGCCTCAATTTTATCACTTTAAACCGTCGGAGTGATGTTCACGTTTCCTTCTTCGCTCAAGTCACGATTATCCCGTCGTTATTTGCAAAAAGCGGGCAACATTTCGAAGCCCGCTTTTTAAAAGAGTTAAATATGTAAAATTTGAAAATAGCAATTTTGTCGTCTATTTGACAGATCCCGTAATACCTTCTGCAAACTGTTTCTGAAGCATGAAGAATACAATCATTGTAGGCAATGAACAGAACAAAACTCCGAGCATTGTCATACCGTAGTCAACGGTGTATCCGCTTGAGATATTTGCGATGAACATTGGCATTGTCTGAGCTCTGTTGTCGCTCATAACAACCTTTGGCCACATGTATGCATTCCATGCATTCATGAAGGTAATAACAGCTGCTGCTGCGTAGATTGACTTCTGAACAGGAACATACATCTTGAAGAAGATCTTCCACTCTGAAAGTCCGTCGATACGAGCTGCTTCCATGATGTCAGGTGGGAAGTTTCTTGAATTCTGTCTGAACATCATAATCATGAACGGTGTGGAAATACCCGGAAGGATAAATGCCCATACCGAGTTCAAGAGCTTTGCCTTTGAAATAAGCTGATACAAAGGAACCATAGTTGCAACCTGAGGTACCATCATAGCCAAAAGAAGGATTCCGAAAAGTCTGTCCTTTCCTTTGTCATGGTAAAGCTCAAATCCATATCCTGCCAATGAGCAGACAAAAAGTGTAAATACTGTCTGAACTATTGCATAAAGGAAAGAGTTTCCCATACTGCTCCAGAGTGTTCCCTGAACCGCATTTTTAAGATTCTCAAAGTTTACCATGAGCTGATCACCAAATATGATAGATCCTCTGGCAACATTCAATGATGAGTTTGTCGCTGCTGCAATCATCCAATACAGCGGGAATACTGAAATCAGTGAACATATAATAAGAAAAATATATGTAGGAATAAGTCTACGCTGAACCATTGATCTGTTTTTCTTCTTAGTCACGTGTATCACCTACTTTCAAATTGATAAATGCCAATACAGCAACAAGTATAAATACGATGAATGACATTGCAGATGTGTATCCGAAGTTTCCTACACCCTGACCGAATGCCTGGTTGTAAATGTAATGAGACATTGTGATAGTCTGATTTGCAGGACCACCGCTTGTAAGGTTTACAGACTCGTCGAAGAGCTGTAATGTACCGTTTATTGACATGATAGCGGTCATAACGATGGTTGGTTTAAGAAGCGGTACGGTGATGTTCCAGAAAGTCTGCCATCCACTTGCTCCGTCAATCTTTGCTGCTTCATATACCGAATACTCGATATTCTGAAGACCTGCGAGATAGAATACCATGTTGTATCCTGTCCATCTCCAGATAAGAGCAATGATGATAACCGCTCTTGCAGTACCTGCTGTTCCAAGGAAATTTATATTCTCGGAAATAAGCCCGAGATTCATAAGAACTGTATTTATAAGTCCCTGAGTTGCAAACATTGACTTAAAGATCAAAGAATATGATACAAGTGATGTTGCACAAGGAAGGAATATAAATGTTCTGAACAATCCCTTAAACTTGAGGTCTTTGTTGTTAAGAAGCTGTGCTAAAAGTATGGCAAGCACGAGCATTATAGGTACTTCTATTATCAGATAAAAGAATGTATTTTTCATTGAGGTTTTGAAAATTACATCCTGTAACATTCGGGAGTAATTGTATGTAAGCGGGTCCGCAAACGTGATGTTTACGCCCTTTCCTGTTTTAAACGAAGTGATAAATGCCTGAATGATAGGATAAAAACTCATTATAAAAATGAGAATTGTTGCCGGTGTAAGGAACAGCCATCCGGCAGCCAATTGCTTGTTTGCAAGCGTCATTCCTCTTCTTTTGTTTTCCACTTTGGCTTCCCCTTTCTATCTTTTTAAAAATGGGAAGTGGGCAAGCCACTTCCCATAAATCCCTTAAATAAAACCCAAATAATTGGCTTTTAATTTAGTTAAGACCCATCTCGAATCTGAGGTTTGTCTCAGCTTCTTCAAGAGCCTGAGTTGTGTCATATCCGTTCTGAAGAACATTGATAAGAGCTGTTAACTATTATTATAATTAAGAAAGAACTC
>JAILLZ010000148.1 GCA_024692885.1 Lachnospiraceae bacterium
ATGACATTCCCTCATCAGATGATGAGAGTCATATTGGCAGAGCAAATCTACAGAGCCTTCAGAATAATTAACAATGAGCCTTATCACAAGTGATTAGGGCACTTTAGGCTGATACTAATTGCACTTTGCGAATAGTGCAAAAAATGTTATAGTTAAGTTTGCGATTAAAACAATTAAGGAATATATAATATGAGTTTGGCGGAGTTGGATTTAAATCTTTCACAGGAGCATATGACCAACATTTTCGGTCAGTTTGACTCTTATATAAAAAAAATAGAAAGATCCTTTCACGTAAGTATTGTAGTGAGAGAGGATCATCTGAGAATTATCGGTGAGCCTTATGCCATCGATAAAGCTTCAAATGTTATTAATCAGTTGGCTGAATTATCTAAGAAGGGTAATGAAATTACGGAACAGCAGGTAAACTATGCTATTTCGCTTGTTATTGCGTCCGAAAAAGTAACAATAGCTGACATAGACAGTGATATCATATGTCATACCATAAACGGAAAACCTGTAAAACCAAAAACTCTGGGTCAGAAAGAATATATCAACCACATCAGAAATAATATGATTGTTTTTGGTGTTGGCCCTGCAGGTACAGGAAAAACTTACCTTGCTATGGCGATGGCCATTACAGCCTTTAAAAACGAGGAAGTGGGTAGAATAATTCTCACAAGACCTGCTATAGAAGCCGGAGAGAAGCTTGGTTTTCTGCCCGGAGACATGCAGAGTAAGGTTGACCCTTACCTTCGTCCTCTTTATGATGCGCTTTATCAGATTATGGGTGCAGACAGCTTCCAGAGAAATATGGAAAAAGGTCTTATAGAAGTTGCGCCACTTGCTTACATGCGTGGACGTACTTTGGACAATTCATTTATTATTCTTGATGAGGCTCAGAATACAACACCAGCTCAGATGAAGATGTTTTTGACACGTATAGGTTTTGGTTCAAAATGCGTTATAACAGGAGACCTTACACAGAAGGATCTTGCCGCAGATACCAGATCCGGCCTCGAGGTGGCTCTGAGAGTCCTGAACAATATTGACGGTATTGGAATTTCCAATCTTACAAGCAAGGATGTAGTGAGACATCCTCTTGTTATGGAGATTGTTAAAGCTTATGAGGAGTATGAAAGTAAAGCGAAAAACAAATCCGCTTCTCAAAAGAAAGGCAACAGATAAATGGATGATTTAAAAATGCCCATCGTAAGAAAGAAAAATCTTATTTCGATTATTCTTATTAATCTGTTTACGGTGGCTTTTTCTACTTTTATTGACGGATATGATTATAAGCAGGTTTTTTATAATCTTATAATTACCGCTGTAGCAATGGTAGCCGTCGTTTTGTCCATAGAGAGTATAAGATATGACAGTCTTATAGAAAATGCAGGCCTTAACAGTTACGACGGTATAAAAATAAGTGTTTTAATCTGTTGCGGAGTGTTTGTATTTTGTACGTTTATCCCGGTTATCTATATTCCATGGATATTGTTTTCGATTATACTGTATGACTCATGCAGATATGAGCTCACTTTGATGCTGGCCATGTTTTACGGCCTGTTTGTTGGCATGATATCAGACATGGGAGTTCAGAACACTATAATAGGTTGTGTTTTGATTCTGATGGGTGCGGTAGTGTCAAGATGTGGAAGAAGGAATCTGAAAGCTTCTTTTATAATACTTTTTGCATCATCATTCGTATGCGAGTGTTTTGCAAAGACACTTACATCAGGTTTGCCTGATATATTTACAGTTATCATTATACTTGCCGTTTCACTTGTTTCGGCTTCAATAGGAACATATCTGATATCAAAACAGAAAATACTTACGAAGTCATTTCCGGTGGAGGAAGAGGAAGATTTACCTGTTGCAGATTTAAATGAGACCGTAGATTATCTCAGTTATATTGATGATAAGTATTCATTGGTAAAGGATATCAAGAATTTTTCGCTCTCCGAATACAATCATGCAAGAAATGTTTCCAGAGTTGCTGCGTCTCTGATTGAAGAAATAGGTGGAGATGTTGAGCTCACCAAGATGGCCGGTTTTTATTACAGACTTGGTATTCTTCAGGGCGAACCGGTTATAGAAAACAGTATAAAGCTTGCTTATGATTATTGTTTTCCGAGAAAAGTTATCAATATTCTGGAAGAACATGACGGCACGAAAAGGTTGCCACAGACAAAAGAATCTGCTGTAATTCATATGACAGATATGTGTTTGAAAAAAGCCGAACTTTTGCGCTCAAAAAAGCTTTCTTCAAACTGGAACCAGGATATGGTTATTTATCAGACGTTAAACGAGTTATCAGCAACCGGAATCTACGATGAATCCGGTATCAGCATGAATCAGTTTTTAACCATCAGAGATAAGATGGTGGAAGAGGGACTTAGAGTATGACATTAAATCTCGAGGAAGAAGTAAAAATAGAATTTGACTTTGATTACAAAGAAGTTGCAAGGGTTGTCATTGAAGAAGCTCTCGATGAAGAAAACTTCCCTTTTGAAGCAGAAGTCAGTCTGACTTTGGTTGACAATGAGAGAATACATGAAATAAATAAAGAATTCCGGGGAATAGACAGACCTACTGATGTTTTGTCATTTCCTTTGATAGAATACAACGAAGCAGGTGTCTTTGATCACATTGAAGACAATGATGATAATTTCAATCCAGACACTGGCGAAGCTATGCTTGGAGATATCATCATTTCACAGCCTAAGGTTTTCGAGCAGGCTGAGAGCTATGGACACAGCGTAAAGAGAGAGTATGCTTTTCTTATTACACACAGTATGCTTCATCTCATGGGTTACGATCACATGACCGAAGAGGAAGCAAAAGTTATGGAAAGCAAACAAAAATTGATTTTGGATAAGTTGGAAATTACAAGATGAGTAACAAAAAATCAGGTGGAGCCAATTTCATAGTACAGGGATCCATATTGGCAATTGCCTCAATCGTAAGCCGTATTATCGGTCTTATATACAGAATACCGCTCATTTCCATTATCGGTGATATTGGAATGAGTTATTACGGATGTGCTTTCGAGATATACAATCTGTTATTGCTTATATCTTCTTACAGCCTTCCGCTTGCGGTGTCAAAACTTGTTTCCCAGAGTCTTTCAAACGGCAGTAGAAGAAATGCCATGAAAACCTTTAAGGGAGCTTTTATTTTTGCTTTGATTTCCGGATCTGTGGCTTGTTTGATAGTATTCATCGGATCAAAATATATCACTGCGACTCTGATGAAAACTCCGATGGCTGTATATGCATTGAAGGTACTTGCACCGACATTGCTTATAGTGGCTTTGCTGGGTGTATTCAGGGGCTTTTTCCAGGGACTTGGCACCATGATGCCTTCTGCTTTTTCACAGATTATTGAGCAGATAGTAAATGCTATTGTCAGTGTGGCCGCCGCATATCATTTAGCAAGATACGGAACCGAATACGGAAAAGCTTTCAACGATTCCGAGCATTACAGCGCAGCTTTTGGTGCAGCCGGAGGTACTTTGGGTACCGGAATGGGAGCTCTTTTCGCTCTTATATTTGTTGTATTTATATTTCAGGTATACAAACCGGTTTTTAAGAAGCAGTACAGGAAAGATACTTTAAGAAACGAACAACCTTACCGGGATATTATGTATATCCTTATAGCAACAATTATTCCGGTATTGTTATCTACGACAATTTATAATATCAGCTCAATTATAGATCAGGGAATTTTTAAAAACGTTGTCACTATTCAGGGCTATGATGCAGACAGAATAGATGAGCTCTGGGGTATTTTCACAGGAAAGTATAAGACATTAATAAATGTTCCTATCGCAATCGCTTCTTCAATGGCTGCATCAAGTGTTCCAAGTTTAACAAGATCATTTCAGGCAGGAGAAGTTGAAGAGAGCAGACATAAGATAAATTCTGCTACGCGATTTATCATGATTATAGCTTTTCCTTGCAGTGTGGGCATGGGAGTTTTGGCGTCACCGATATTGCGTTTGCTGTTTAGTGATTCATCTAAAATTGCAGCGCTTATGCTTCAGGCCGGAGTTGTTTCAATAGTTTTTTATTCATTGTCGACTCTGTCAAACGGACTTTTACAGGGTATAAATCAGATGCGTATACCGGTTAGAAACGCTGTTATAGCTCTGGTATTACACATTTTATTCCTGCTGTTGCTTTTGTTTGTGTTTGATTTGAACATATATGCGGTAATCTATGCAAATTCTTTTTTTGCACTGTGTATGTGCGTATTGAATGAGATTAGTTTGAAAAAGCATAGCGGTTATGAAATTGATTTAAAAAAGACATTGTTTATACCGGCAATTTCTTCGGCTATTATGGGAGTCGGCGTGTATTTGATATACAAGCTCTTTTATATGTTGCTAAAAATAAACAGCATATCATGCGTCATATCAATTATTGCAGGAATAATCCTTTATGCTTTACCGATGTTACTTTTAAAAGGTTTATCGGAAGAAGATATAATTAGATTCCCTAAAGGACGCAGTATGGTTGAGATATTAAAGAGGGTTCATCTTTTATAATGAAAAAACATGTAATAGTTCTTGGTGGAGGTGCTTCCGGCATTATGGCAGCCATTACAGCTGCAGAAAGCGGAGCTCATGTCACTGTTTTGGAATCAAATAACAAAATAGGTAAAAAGCTGTATGCGACCGGAAACGGGAGATGTAACTTCACCAACCTCAATATGAATCCGGAATGCTTCAGAACAGACAGCGATGATTCTTATTATTCGGTTATAAAGAGATTTGGTTGTGATGACACCATCGAGTTTTTTGAAAAAACAGGTCTGAATCACAAGGATAGAGACGGATATGTATATCCGAACAATGACCAGGCAGCTTCTCTTGTACATATGCTTGAAAAGAAGATTGATTCTTTGAATATTCAAGTGAATCTTGAAGAGAAATGTACAGACTTTGTTTTTGGCAATAACGGCGAAATAGAAGTTACTACAAATAAGGGCAAATACATCGCTGACAGACTTATAGTAGCCTGTGGTTTAAAAGCTTCACCCAAAACAGGAAGCGACGGTAACTTGCTTAAACTATTATCGAAAAAAGGATATCAGTTTAGTCCTGTTGTACCGGCCTTAGTACCTCTTGTATTTAAAAGCAAA
>JAILLZ010000151.1 GCA_024692885.1 Lachnospiraceae bacterium
AAGGGAATCATAGACGGAGCAGTTGGAACAAATCGAAGAATATGGGTTACGATTCGTGAGACGGTTGTTTTGCTTCTTGTAGCCGTAGGACTTACACCGGCCTTTAAGATGAAGTTCTGGAATATCGGTGCCGAGGGACAGATACTCATGGGTGGAGTTGCCGCAGCGGCATTCATGATTTACTTCGGTGATTCGATGCCAAACTGGCTTTTGCTTGTTCTCACATTTATTGCCAGCGCCGTAGCAGGTCTTCTTTGGGGACTTTTGCCGGCAATTTTTAAAGCATATTTCAACACAAACGAAACATTGTTTACACTCATGTTGAACTATGTTGCCATGCAGATAGTTACATTTTGTATCGTATTCTGGGAGAATCCTACAGGATCAAACACAGTTGGAATCATAAACTCTGCAACACAAAAGGGATGGTTCCCATCAATATTTGGAAGCGCGTATGTGCTTAACGTAATTCTGGTAACAGTAGTTACTGTGGTTGTATTTATTTATATGAAGTACACAAAACACGGATATGAGATTTCCGTAGTCGGAGAAAGCCAGAATACAGCCAGATACGCAGGAATCGATGTAAAGCATGTCATCATAAGAACAATGCTAATTTCCGGAGCAATTTGCGGATTTGCCGGAGCGCTTATCGTAAACGGATCAAGCCATACAATATCCACAAGTATCGCGGGCGGAAGAGGATTTACCGCAATTATAGTTGCCTGGATGTCAAAGTTTAATCCGGTGGCAATGGTTATAGTATCCCTGTTTCTCGTATTCATGCAGCAGGGTTCAATTCAGATTGCATCACAGTTTGGGCTCAACGAAAACGCATCGGATATCATCACAGGTATATTGCTTTTCTTCCTTATTGGATGTGAGTTCTTTGTAAACTATAAACTCGAATTTAAGAAGAATAAGAAGGAGGCATAAAATGACTTTATTATTGACATTTATCCAGAAAGCAATAGGTCAGGGCATCGCCATCCTTTTCGGTGCTACCGGAGAAATAATTACCGAGAAATCCGGAAACCTGAACCTCGGAGTTCCGGGAATCATGTACATGGGCGGAATTGCAGGACTTATGGGAGCATTCTTTTATGAGAATTCCACAGAAAATCCGATTCCTCTGGTGGGAATGATAATCTCAATCATATGCTGTCTCATAGCAAGTGCGTTGGGTGGCCTTATATACAGTTTCCTTACCATAACCTTAAGGGTAAACCAGAATGTAGTGGGACTCTCACTCACAACCTTCGGTACAGGATTCGGAAACTTCTTCGGAGGATCAATCTCAAAGCTTGCCGGTGGTGTAGGTCAGATTTCCGTAATGACAACAGCAAGTGCATATCAGGCAAAGATACCGGGACTTTCGAAGATACCTGTCATAGGAGATTTGTTTTTCTCATATGGATTCCTTACATATGTGGCAGTAATCGTTTCACTTATGGCAACATTCTTCCTTACAAAAACAAGATCCGGACTCAACTTAAGAGCAGTTGGTGAAGACCCTGCAACAGCAGATGCGGCAGGAATCAATGTATCCAGATATAAATATGTAGCAACCATAGTGGGAACAAGTATTGCCGGACTCGGCGGATTGTATTTCGTTATGGAATACCTTGGAGGAACATGGTCAAACAACGGATTCGGTGACAGAGGATGGCTGGCTGTAGCTCTCGTTATTCTTGCGCTCTGGAATCCTACAAACGCTATTTGGGGTTCATTTGTATTCGGTGGACTCTATATCCTCTATATTTATATGCCGGGACTCACCAGAGCCACACAGGAGCTCTGTAAGATGCTTCCGTACGTTGTGACAATCATAGTTCTCGTAATTACAAGCAGACGAAACAAACCTGAGAATCAGAGCCCTGGAAGTTTGGGAAATGCATATTTCAGAGAAGACAGATAAAAAAGAACATATAATAAAGAAAAAAGAGACTTCGATCATTTTGATTGAAGTCTCTTTTTAGGTCTGTGTGTCAACCATCATGCCGGAGTAAAGTGATGTGGCATATGGTGCTACGAAAGCTTTTGAAGGATTCTTGTATTCAACAATAAGCTTGTTTACATATTTAAGTGGATTGACTGAGGCGCTGTCCGCCTTCGCCGCCAAAGCTTTTTTGAAAGAAGTAATAACAGAAAAGCTTTCATTTCTGTTTTCCGAATCCAGAGCCTGTGAAAGAAGGTTCTTGTCTATGGACATGTGACCGTCATCACCGGTTACAAGTCCTATGGATTCGAGCTCGCTCTTGAATGAGTCTGCTACGCTTCTCAACTCTGCCGTAAGTCTCTTTCCATCGAAATCCTGATATGCTTCTGAAGTGGTGAGGAAACTGTTGTAAGCATTAACCAAAGAGTTTACATTGTCAGCCACCGCATCCACGCTGGTTTTAAGTCCCACTGAAGTAGGTTCGCCATCAGGACTTACACCAAGGAGCGTTACCTCAAATGAATTACCTACGGTAAATGTATTTGAATGACTCGATCTTTCAACACCGTTAAGGTCAAACTTAGAATTCTCAGCTGGAGAAGTAATGGTGTGGATTCCGAGTGTCTTCATAGCCTCTATTGAAGCGCTTGTAGCTCCCGGCTGTATATCGAATAAATATTTTTCTCCGTCTGCAAGACCGGTCTGCTTCGAAGTTACCTTAAGAGCATTTACTTCGCCGTCAGAATTAACAACCTCTGCCTGAAGGCCGATACCGGAAGTATTTATAAGTCTTGAAAGCTTATTTAATACTGAAAGGTTATTCTCTCCAGGGTTTACGGTATACTGGAACTCATATGATGAAGAAGGAGTATCAAGATCGAATGTGTAATCACCCGGCTTGAAATCCAAATCACTTGCATGCAGGTAATTTCCCAAATTAACCTGAGGAGATGCAAGCTGCTTTACCTCTATATTAAAGTTTAATGCTTCATTATTATTAGAATCACCTACATAATCTACAGAAACTAAATCCTCATCCGATGAATAAGGAACTTTCTTATTAAAGAAGCTGTCAAGATCTTCACCGTTTTCATCCATGGATGCTATGGCGTGCTTAATAGATCTCGCATTTTCTTTGATGTTAATAACATGCTTCTGGAGATTGTCATCATTCTTTATCTTGTAAAGAGGGGAATCCTTATTGACTTTTACGATGTTGTTATACGCAGTTCGCAGTTCGCTCTTTTTATGCGAATCGTAGCGAGTACTGGTATTGCCATATGTTGATAGATAATAGTTATATGCACTATCGATAACTGCCACTTCGACCCCTCCTTTCTTCCTTGAATGATAGCCACTTGAAAATAATCCGTTTTTTCAATATAATATGTGGCGTAGGGTACACGTGGGTACACTGAATCTATTTATACAACATTATTATAAGCCCATAATATAAAAAAGTCATCTACAAGATACATTATATAGAAGAAACTCAATTCTACATATTGTGGAAAATGACCGATTTAGCCGCAGTTGACAAAAATAAAGGAAAAATCTTTGTTGACGCATTATTTTTATTGTGATATAGTAATACGGCTTGGAAAAAGGTCTTTTTTTTATGCCTAAAAATAAGATGGTTTGGCATAGGAAAAGAAAACCACAGTAAACTAAAATTTATGGAGGTGGAAGTTGTGCGTACTAAAATTACATTAGCATGTACCGAATGCAAACGTCGTAACTATAACACGACAAAAGACAAGAAGACTCATCCGGACAGAGTGGAAACCAAAAAGTATTGTAGATTCTGTAGAACTCATACAATGCATAAGGAGACCAAATAGTCAGATTGTGTGAAGGAGTTTAAGATGGCAGAAAATAACGAAAAAGCTCCAAAGACAAGCTTCTTCGACGGTCTTAAGGTTGAGTTCAGAAAAATCAATTGGCCGACAAGAGATACGCTTGTAAAACAGACTGCAGCAGTTGTGGTTGCATCGGTTGTAGTTGGTTTGATTATTTCGTTACTGGATTCGATCATCCAGTACGGTATTAATTTCCTGGTGAATTTATAATTCTTAGTGAGGTGGCAAAATGGCAGAAGCTAGATGGTATGTAGTTCATACCTACTCTGGATATGAGAACAAGGTAAAGGCAAACATCGACAAAGCCATTGAGAACAGACATCTTGAGGATCTTATCCTTGAGGTCAGAGTTCCGATGGAAGACGTGGTTGAAATCAAAAACGGAGCGAAGAAACAGGTTTCAAAGAAGATGTTTCCGGGATATGTCCTCGTAAATATGATTATGAACGACGACACCTGGTACGTAGTCAGAAACACCAGAGGTGTTACAGGTTTCGTTGGTCCTGGATCAAAGCCGGTGCCGCTTACCGATCAGGAGATGAACAACTTGGGAATCGGAGGCAGCGGATTTGTGGCTGACTTCGAGGAAGGAGACATGGTCGTAGTTATCGCAGGTATATGGAAAGATACCGTTGGAGCGATAAAGTCAGTGAACCATGGAAAACAGTCCTTAACTATCAATGTGGAGCTCTTTGGCAGGGAGACACCTGTTGAGATTGGTTTCCATGAAGTTAAGAAGATGAATTAAGGAGGCAAACTTCAAATGGCAAAAAAAGTAGAAGGATATATCAAATTGCAGATTCCTGCTGGAAAAGCAACACCTGCTCCTCCTGTAGGA
>JAILLZ010000245.1 GCA_024692885.1 Lachnospiraceae bacterium
TCGTTGCAAATATGACTGTGGACAATGCCACCATGGAAGCTATGGGAGATTTCTTTACGGAACCATCCGCAAAAAAGGCATTAAAGATAGTTTCGTTTTCTTCAGAGTACAAGTACTCTGCCGTGGAGTTTTCCGATGAAAAGCTGGTGCTGGGTGCTCCGGAATTTGTCATGGGACCGGCGCTTTATTCGTTTAAAAATATAATCGACCAGTATGCAAAAAAAGGCTACAGAGTGTTGGCGCTAATGAGGTACCAGGGTGTGCTTGACGGAGGAAAACTCACAGGAAGCACAGAGCCTCTCGCCTTTGTCTGCCTTTCAAATGCGATAAGAAACGGGGCAGAGGATACCTTCACATACTTTGCGGAAAATGGAGTTGAGATAAAGGTTATTTCCGGTGACAATCCCGCAACTGTTTCTGAGATTGCAAAGAAGGCCGGCATAGCAAATGCCGAGAACTATGTGGATGCATCGACTCTCGATACGCCTGCAAAAATCTTTGATGCGGTTAAAAAATACACTGTTTTCGGAAGGGTAACACCGGTACAGAAAAGACTCTTTGTAAAAGCTTTGAAGGAGCAGAACAGAACCGTGGCGATGACAGGAGACGGAGTGAACGACGTGCTTGCTCTTAAAGATGCCGACTGCTCCATCGCAATGGCTTCGGGAAGCGAGGCAGCCTGCCAGGTGGCACAGCTTGTTCTTTTGGACAGCGATTTTTCAAGGATGCCTTCGGTAGTCATGGAGGGAAGACGAGTGGTAAACAATATTCAGCGCTCTGCAACGCTTTACCTGGTAAAGAATATTTTCTCCATGCTCCTTGCAATATTCTCAATGATTTTCATGCTGAACTATCCACTCGAACCTTCTCAGGTTTCTCTCATAAGCATGTTCACAATAGGAATACCTTCCTTTGTGCTTGCGCTTGAGCCAAACAAGGAGAAGATAAAGGGAAGATTCATGCAGAACGTTCTTATTAAGGCACTTCCAGCGGGAATCACGGATTTCCTTGTGGTCAGCAGTCTTGTGGTGTTCTGCCGTGAGTTTAACGTGGATGCGGACTGCGTATCCACATCATGCACTATATTGGTTGCGATAGTTGGATTTATGATCCTTTACAAGATTGCTCAGCCTATGACAAAGACGCACATCGTCATGCTCATCGGAGTGATAGTGGGATGGCTGTTCTGCATGCTGTTTGTCAGCCACCTTTTTGCAATCCAGAGCATATCAAAACAGTGTGCTATGCTCATGGTGGTGTTTGCACTCATAACAGAGCCTGCATTGCGCTATCTTACACGGTTTAGCGAGTGGGTCAAGGCGAAAAGCGGGTTGTGAATTAGTTAACACTGATTTTTATTGATTTTTGCCCCCTCTAAAGATAAACTATACTTAAAAGGCTTGAAGTATAAGGCTTTTTTATGGTTTTAGGGGGCAAAAATGTTTATCTTATATTTCGTACTTTGGTTGTTGTTTGTTGGAACAATAACCCTGGAAAGTTGTATTATCGGACTCATCGTCGCAGGTGCAGTCTTTTGGTTCACTGTAAAGTTCATGGGTTACAGTGTCTCTCTCGAAAAACAGAATCTTAAAAAAATCCCTAAGCTGATTAAATACATCATTTTGCTGATTAAAGAAATAATCATCGCAAATGTTAAAGTTATTAGTTTTATTCTTACTGAAAAGGAAGAAATATGCCCTGCTCTTGTGACTTTCAAAGGCAAGGCAAAGACCGACGTGGGCAAATCTCTGTATGCAAATGCCATCACCCTTACACCGGGAACAATCACTGCATATCTTGAGAAAGATACCTACGTTGTACATGCGCTGGATGAATCTCTGACAGACGGAATAGACGATTCAAAATTGGAAAAAATCATTTTGGAATTGGAAAAAACGGAGGATGACAGGTGATTTACGATGAAACCATCAATTTTTTATTGCATAATGGCCTGATTGCGGTTCTTGCCATCCTTGCCGTCATGGCTTTCCTGTGCCTTATCAGAGCGATAATGGGACCGAGGACAGCAGACCGAGTGGTAGCCGTGAATATGATGGGCACAATTATCATAGCAATAGCCCTCAATCTGTCGCTCTTTCTTAATGAGGGATATCTTGTGGATATTGCAATCATATATGCTCTTTTGAGCTTCCTTGCAGTGGTTGTACTCACTAAGGTTTACCTCGGTGTGTATGAAGAAAAGAAGGAAGAACATGAGCAGGCCAATGAAAACAAGGCAATAACTGTTGAAGAGACAAAGGAAAAGGAGGGGGTTGAATAGATGACAGTACTGGAATGGCTGCGCTTCCTTTTCGGGGCGTCTATGATAGCAATCGGACTCTTCTGTTTTGGAATAAGCATACTTGGAGTATTTCGATTTAAGTATGTTATGAACCGAATACATGCTGCAGCGGTGGGAGATACTTTGGGACTCTTAAGTTTTACCGTGGGCATGATGATACTGAACGGGTTCAACTTGACTTCACTTAAAATGCTTATCGTTCCTTTGTTTTTGTGGTTTTCATCTCCGGCTTCCTCACATCTTGTGGCGAGAATGGAGATAACCGTGGATGAGGAAGATGAGAAACACTACAGGAAAATAAATCTTATCGAAGATAACAAAAACGCCTGTGAAGAAAAGCAGGACGTTGAACAGACTGATAATCAGTAAAAGGAAAAGATATGACGGTAGTAATGCTTATTTTGCTGGGATTTCTGGTGGTATGTGCCATCGCAACCAGCTTTGCAAAAAATCTGCTTAACACAATACTTATTTTTATGTCATACAGCCTTATCATGTCCGTGATTTGGATGGTGCTGGAGTCGCCGGACCTTGCCATTACGGAGGCTGCGGTAGGCGCCGGAGTTACGACGGTTCTTTTTCTCATTACTTTAAAGAAGATAAAAAGCATCATTGAGGAAGAGGACGATGATGAGGAGGACAGTGAGGAGGAAGTAAATGAGCAGACATCTGAAAAATGAAGAATATGAAAAAACTTTCTCCGGAAAATTCAGACAGTGGCTCAACGGCGAGAGCGATCCGTTTTTAGGCAAGGTGGAGCAGAAGTCGCAGAAGGAACAGCGCGAGAGCAGAAAACAGGCCAGAAAGAGAAGACAGGAACACGAAACTCTTTTGACCGAGGCATATAATCTGCCAAAGAGCCGTACCTTCAAACTCTTTGGAAAAGCCTACGGTTTGGCATCTGTTCTTTTTGCCATGGTTTTGATTGTGGTACTCGTCATGGCGGTCTCCTACCTCCCAACATTCGGAGAGGCGGACAAGCCGATAAACAACGAGGTTTCCGAGAGATACATCGAAAAAGGGCTTGAGGAGACCGGAGCGGTAAACATTGTAACCGGAATGATTCTTGATTACAGAGCATTTGATACCCTTGGAGAATCTCATGTGCTGTTTCTTGCAACGATAGCGGTCCTGGTTCTTCTCAGAGTGGATGATGATTCGCCGGGACATGAGATTTTGATGGAGCAGGCTGCGGACAGATTTCATGAGCCGAAGAACGATATCATTTTGCAGACGGCTGCGAAGTTCCTGGTTCCAATCATTTTTATTTTTGGAATATATGTAATCCTATGCGGTCATTTGGGACCTGGAGGAGGATTCTCCGGCGGAGCGATAATAGGAGCCGGACTTATACTTTATCTCACGGCCTTTGGATTTAATAAGACGGAGAGGTTTTTTACGGCGAAGACACAGAAAATCATGTCAGTATCCGCATTGGGATGCTACAGCCTGTGCAAGAGTTATTCTTTTTACACCGGCGCAAATCATATTGAAAGCATCATACCTTTGGGTATACCGGGAACGATTCTTTCAAGCGGATTGATACTGATATTGAATATATGTGTCGGAGTTGTGGTTTCCGCAACCATGTACACGTTCTATGTAATGTTTAGGAAAGGAAATTTCTGATGGATATTATGCACCTTGCGGGAAACTATGCCGAGGCTGTTTCCATGATCCTGTTCGGAATAGGTTTTACAAACCTGCTTTTGCAGAAAAATCTCATAAGAAAGATAATCGGGCTCAATTTTATGGACACATCGATTTATCTTTTCCTTGCATTGAAAGGATATATTTATGGGAGAAAAGCGCCGGTTGTCGTGGACGGTGTGAAGAGTATGGAAGCATATATAAACCCGATACCGAGTGGACTTGTTCTCACTGGCATCGTTGTTTCGGTTTCCGTTACGGCCGTTATGCTTTCTTTGACAATCAGACTTTACAGAAAATATCACACGCTGAATATGGATGAGATAACTACTATCATAAACAGGGGGGAGGAGTAAAATGTCTTCTTTTGTTTGCAACTTCCCTTTTATAACCATATTGGCGTCGTTGTTTTCGGGAGCTGCCTCATCTGTAATTCCGGGCAAATGGGCAAGAAGATGGAATAAACTGCTTTTGGTTATCATAGCCATACTTTCATTTGTCACAATGCGGTACAGCTGGAAGTTGGGAACCTACTATACTTATTCCATGGGACATTTCCCTGCTCCTTGGGGAAACGAGATAAGAGTCGGTGTCTTAGAGACATTCATGGCGATGTTTTTCTCGCTTCTCATGCTTTTATGCCTTATGGGAGGAGAAGCTGAGAGAGAGAGGGAGATAGAAGAGTCGAAGCAGAATCTTTATTATGTTCTAGCGGATCTTCTTATTTCATCTTTGCTGTCGCTGATATATACAAACGATATTTTTACCGCATACGTTTTTGTGGAGATAAATACCTTGGCTGCCTGCGGTCTTATCATGATAAGGCAGTACGGACGAACAATGGAGGCCGCAACGAGATATCTCATAATGAACCTGCTTGGTTCGGGTCTCTTTCTGCTCGGAATCTGTTTCCTTTATGACATCACGGGACATCTTCTTATGAGCAACATGAGGGCTGTGGTAGACGAGATAGTGAAACAGGGAACTTACACCGTGCCGCTCATCATATCTCTTGGACTCATGGTTGTCGGACTTGCCATAAAGACGGCTTTGTATCCTTTCCATGCATGGGTTCCGGATGCGTACGGATATTCCACCTTGTCATCTTCTGCATTGCTTTCTGCGCTGGTTTCAAAGGGATATGTTTTCCTTTTGATAAAGATAATCATGCGAGTTATCGGTTTTGATTTTGTTTCAAAGACCAGTGTTTCGAACGTGCTCTTTATTTACGGACTCATCGGAATGATGATGGGTTCCATAAATGCCATAAGACAGAAGGATATTCGAAGGATGCTTGCATATTCTTCGGTGGCTCAGATGGGTTATATATACATGGGATTGGATCTCGGTACTGAGGTCGGTATCGTGGCTGCCATTTTCCATATCATTTCACACATGGCAACAAAGGCCATGCTCTTCGTAGCAGCGGGAGGTCTTGCGGCTGCTTCGGGAGATCACAAGGAATTCGCATATTTGAGAGGAGCCGCATACAGAAACAAAATGGCAGGACTTGCTTTTTTGTCAGGAGCGCTTTCCATGATAGGACTTCCTCTTTTCAGCGGCTTTATTTCAAAACTTTTGTTTGCCCAGGCCTCAATGGATCAGGGCTACAAAATGTTTTTCGCACTTGCGGCTATCGCCATAAGTACGATTTTGAACACGATTTATTTTATGAAGGCTGTAATGATTATTTACACGCCTATATACAGTGAAGAGAAAAACAGAATCGGAGGTCGAATTATTTATGTTAAGGATCAGGCCATGAAGGTTTGCGTATTTGCGGCCTTTATTGCAATCGACCTTGTTTTGGGACTGTTTTCGGAACCGATAGTTTCACTTTTGACCATCGGAATACAGATGTTTGGCTAAGGAGATAAAATGGAAGTCACTTCGGATAAGAGAGAACTTCATATAGGAGTAATGCTGGTTATAATCGCACTTGTATGTGCGTCTCTTTGGCTTGCATTTTTTTCAGGAGAATGGGATTATTCCGTGCTCAGACTCATCGGAGATGTGGATATTCACTTTAAGGTCGATAATGTGAGCCGGATTTTTATTGTAATACTTGACATAGCATGGATATGTGCGGGAGTGTATTCCTTTGCGTATATGGGACACGAGGGAAAAGAGGAAAGATTTTATATTTTCTATCTTCTTGCATACCTTGCTCTTGCAGGGATGGATTTTTCGGGAAATCTCGTGACAATGTACATGTGCTTTGAACTTGTGACACTCACCACTTTCCCTTTGGTGCTTCACTCACAGACGAGGGAAGCGATTATGGCATCCCTTAAATATCTTTTGTATTCAATGTGCGGAGCTTACATGGCTCTGTTTGGTATTTTTATACTTTACAGATACGCGAAATCCATAAACTTTGTGCCGGGCGGAAGCATGAACCTGCTTGCGATAAATCAGAAACCGACAGTGCTTCTTCTGGCGGTGTTTTTGATGGCAGTGGGATTTGGAGTGAAATGCGGTATGTTCCCACTTCATGCATGGCTGACCGCAGCCCATCCGGTTGCACCGAGCCCGGCTTCGGCAGTGCTTTCAGCACTTATAGTAAAAGCCGGAGTTTTGGGTATTATGAGAAGCGTATTCTATGTGGCAGGTGTAGAACTCATAAGGGGAACATGGGTGCAGTATGCATGGATGACCCTCACCTTGATTACAGTTTTCATGGGATCAATGCTAGCATTCAGAGAGAAGATATTTAAAAAACGATTGGCTTACTCCACGGTGAGTCAGGTTTCTTACATTCTATTTGGATTTGCTACCTTAAGTGAAACGGCTATTGCAGGTTCGCTTTTACATGTTATCTGCCACGCTGTAATCAAATGCGGACTGTTTCTTATTGCAGGTATCTTTTTGAGTCGTCTTAACATAAGAAAAGTTGATGAACTGACAGGCATTGGAAAGAAGATGCCGGCGGTTCTTATAAGCTACACACTGCTTTCACTCGGACTTATCGGAATCCCACCTACAGGAGGATTTATAAGCAAGTGGTATCTTGCCGTAGGTTCACTTGAGGCAGATGGAATCGGTGTTTACGCATGGTTTGGACCGATGATTCTTCTCATAAGTGCGCTACTTACCGCAGGATATCTTTTACCGATAACCATGAGAGGATTCCTTCCGGGGAATACTTTTAATGAGGATGAAGTTAAAAAAGAAGAACCACCGAGAGCAATGCTTTATCCGGTTGCCTTTCTTGCGATACTGACCGTACTTCTGGGAGTTTTCCCGGGATACATCATAGATTATGTTTCGGCTATAGCGGCGGAAATTGCGTAAGGAGGATGTCATGAACGAATACAGTATGATTCTGGCAGTGCTCCTGCCACAGATAGCCGGAGTGATGGTGCCGCTCTTACCACTTAAAACACAGAAGGCAAGGAATATATTTACCGAGATTGCGGTGCTTCTCACATCCGCACTGGTTTTTTATCTGGTGATAAATCCACCTTCAGATTCGGTAATATTTTTCAGATTTACCATGCACCTTAGTGTTTCCTTGAGCCTTGACGGACTCGGAAGACTCTTTGCGGCACTTGTGGCTTTCCTTTGGCCACTTGCTACCTTATACGCATTTGAATATATGGAACACGAGGTGAGACAGCCTGCATTCTTCATGTTTTACACCATGGTTTACGGTGCAACATTGGGTGTTTGCATGTCCCACAATGTTGTGACTCTGTATTTCTTCTATGAGCTTCTCAGCGTGGTTACCTTGCCACTTATCATGCACAGTATGTCGAAGGAAGCTATGAAGGCCAGCCGTGCGTACCTGTACTATATGTTTACCGGTGCAGCGCTTGGATTCGTTTCAATAATGTATCTTTTGAATTTCGCATCCACCACCGTGTTTGTCTATGGTGGAGCAGTGAATTCACAGGCAATTGAATCTAGCCCTTTGCTGTTTGAAGCAATGTATATCTGTGCATTTTTCGGTTTTGGTATGAAAACGGCGGTATTTCCGTTTTGTAAGTGGCTTCCTCAGGCGGGAGTTGCACCTACACCGGTAACAGCGCTTTTACATGCGGTTGCTCT
>JAILLZ010000006.1 GCA_024692885.1 Lachnospiraceae bacterium
CAGTATTTCGGCGCAGGAAGGAAAGCGGATGTCCATGATGCAATCCATACTGCATATGCTTTTGCATTGGTGGGTGGTGTGATACTCACGGTTTTGGGCATCGCATTTTCAACACCGCTTCTTAGTATTATGAATACACCCGAAGACATATTTGCCGACTCGGACATATATTTGAAGATATATTTCATGAGTCTTGTTTTCATGTTTGTGTATAACATTGGCTCGGGAATATTGAGGGCTTTGGGTAACTCCAGAACTCCTCTGCATTTCCTCATAGCCTGCAGTTTAATCAATATCGTCCTTGATTTTGTCTTTGTTTTGGGACTTGGACTTGGGGTGACGGGAGTTGCGATAGCAACCTTCCTTTCACAGCTCATAAGTGCAATCGCCATTACGGTTTATCTTATGAAGGACGAAAACTGTCAGCTTGATTTAAGAAAAATCAGATTTAAGAGAAATATCCTTGCAAATCAGCTTAAAATCGGAATCCCGGGCGGCATTCAGTCCACCATGTATTCTCTTTCGAATATCATAGTGCAGACCGCCGTAAACGCGTACGGAACCATGGTTATGGCCGGATGGGCATCGGATGTAAAGATTGAGTCGATATTCTGGCTCTTGGAGAATTCGCTGGGAATAGCCATAACCACCTTCGTAGGACAAAACTACGGAGCAGGGAAAAAGGACAGAATAATAAAAGGTACGAGAATATGCCTTGTAATGTTTATTATGATGGCGGTTACAATCAGCGTACTTTTTGCAATATTCAGATATCCGCTTATAGGGCTTTTCACAAGCAATGAGGAAGCAATTGAGGTCGGAGCGCAGATGATTATTTACATCACCCCGTTCTATTTCCTGTTTGCGTTTGTGGAGGTATTATCGGGAACACTTCGCGGAATGGGGGATGTTTTCATTCCGACAATCATAACAATGGTCTGTGTTTGTGCGGTTAGAGTGCTTTGGGTGCTTTTTGTGGCTCCGCTTTTTCCGGGACTTATCTGTCTGGAGATACTCTATCCAATCACATGGGGAACAGCTTCAGTAGCATTTATCATTTATTATTTGGCAAGAAAAAGAAAATGGGCATGAATGGGGGAGAGAAATGATATTTGGAAAACACATTAACAGATACTATATAAAATACGGTTGGATGCTCCTTTTGGGACTTCTTGCGCTTGTCATTGTTGATGTCGCGCAGCTTCTCGTACCTGAGATATACAGGAATGTCGTAAACGGTATGAACAACGGAGTTGTGGAGTATCGTGGCATGTCTTACAGTTTTGATATGGATTATCTGCTGGATAAAGTGTGTCTTCCGCTTATCATCATAATCCTTCTTATTGTATTTGGCCGTTTCTTATGGAGAGTGGCTTTCTTCGGAGCTGCCATAAAGGTTGAGACCGACATAAGAGACAGCATGTTTGACCATGCCAGATATTTGTCGCAGCAGTATTATCAGGTAAACAAGGTCGGAGATCTCATGAGCCTTTTTACCAATGACCTTGAGACCGTGCAGGACTGTTACGGAAACGGTGTTCTCATGTTTTTTGACGCTGCATTCCTGGGCTCACTGGCTTTCATAAAGATGCTTAGAATGAACGTCTTTCTTACAATTTTATCTTTGATTCCAATGTTTTTCCTTTTTATATCGGGTTCAATAGTAGGTAAAAAACTGTCTGAGAAATGGGATAAAAGGCAGGAATCTTTTTCCATGCTTTCCGATTTCGCGCAGGAGAGTTTTTCGGGAATTGCCGTTATAAAAGCCTTTGCGAAGGAAACTAAGGAACTCATCGCGTTTAAAATACTAAACAAGGACAATGAAAAAACGAATGTGGAATACACTAAGGTATCCACCTTCCTTATGATTTCCATCACGCTTTTTGTTGAGTCGATTGTAGCCGTAATCCTGGGATACGGCGGATATCTCGTAAAAACGGGAGTATTCGAGGCCGGCGAGATGATAGAGTTTATCGGTTATTTCACTGCCATCGTCTGGCCTATCGAGGCAATCGCCTTTTTGATTGAAATGAACTCAAAGGGAAAAGCTTCCCTTGAGAGAATCGGAGAGCTTTTGGACAGCCCTATTGATGTTAAGGACCGCGAGGGAATTACCGACGTTCCAATGGATGCGATAAAGGGTGGAATTGAGTTTAGAAATCTCAGTTTTACATATCCGGGTAGTGACAGGGAAGTTCTTTCCGATGTTTCCTTTAAAATCGAGCCGGGTGAAAATATCGGCCTCGTTGGACGTACCGGTTCCGGAAAGACAACGATTGTCGATCTTATCGCGAGAACCTACAACATAGACCGTGGAATGCTCTTTGTTGACGGAATGGACGTAAACGACATTCCTATAAAGACGTTGCGTGAAAACATAGCTTATGTTCCGCAGGACAACTTCCTTTTCAGCGAGACCATTGCGGAGAATATTGCGTTTTCGTTTAAAGATTATTCAAATGATGAATCATACGATGAAGTAAAACATGCTGCCCGCCTTGCGGACGTCTACGACAACATCATGGAATTCCCTGACACCTTCGACACGGTTTTGGGTGAGCGAGGCGTCACGGTTTCCGGTGGACAGAAGCAGAGAATATCGATGGCTAGGGCCTTCCTAAAGAAATCAAAGATAATGATTCTTGACGACTCGGTTTCAGCAGTTGATACAAAAACCGAGAAAAACATACTCGGCAATCTGAAAAAAGAGAGAAGTGATATGACTACGCTTCTCATCGCACACCGCATTTCGACCATAGAAAATATGGATAAAATCCTTTTCATCGACGACGGAAAAGTGGTTGATTTCGGAACGCATTCCGAACTCATGGCAAGATGCGATGAATATGCCGAGATG
>JAILLZ010000159.1 GCA_024692885.1 Lachnospiraceae bacterium
TCTTTTCCAGGGATGTGGTTCTTCCTCTTTTTTTGTTGTAACGAAGAATACTATACTGAAAGATAGGAAAATGTGCAAGAAAAAAATGTGCCGTATAAAACAGCACATTCAGTGAGGGGAATTTCGCAGCACACCGAAATCAATCTGACGCAGATATGCGGTCGGATGGAAAAACAAAACGATGCGGGACATTATGGCGGATTCAAGAAGTCCCTCATCCCGAATTCCATGACTTCCGCCATAGCGCTCGATTAGTTGCTTATGCAATAAAATAATCTGTTCTTTTGTTAATATTTTCATTTGGTAAGTTCCTTAAACGCTTCGTCATACATGTCCATTAGCTTGCTGGATGATGCAAGGACATCTTCGTTGGTAGCATTCTCAGCCTTATCGGCGATAGAGAAGTCTATTACGAGGTAACGTGGAACATTGTTTTTGAAAACTACTGCACGACCATACTTATCAACAACTTTGGTTACTTTGGAAAAGTTCTGATTAGCTTCAGTCATGGAAACAACAGTATTAGTATCTATGGTCATAATTAGGTTCCTCCTTGTCTTTACTAACTAAAGTATAACACAAAAATAGGATAAAATCAACCTATATTATAACCAAAAATTTATGATTCCTCTTTTATTTACTGAACCTCGTTACCTGCCATTATATCCATAGTGGCGGGTATAACGGGGTCTTTATATTGAGAAGAATAAATAATTTACAAAGTAATAATCCCGTCAGGGATAAAAAACAATTTAAAGGAGAACAAAAATCATGAACAAGAATAAGAAAATCATCAGAAAAGCAGCAATGATGGCAGCATGTGCCTGCCTGACAATCCAGACTTTAGGTACCGCAGTGGCATATGAAGATGTTTCCAATCCCAATACTACACCGTATTATGGAGAGGCCGGAGTTACAAAGGTAAATAAACCTACTTCATCTGACAGACAGGTGGTAAGAGTACTTGGAGTGGATGTGGAAGCAACAGTTAAGGCATTTCAGCTTGTACAGGCGACATATAATGATTATGGCCTTACCGGCTACAAGATGGTAAATGCACTAGCGAAGAATTATTCGGTCAAGGACTTTGAGAATCCCACCAATGCTGAGATAACAAAGATAGCACATGACATCAGTTATGGCGGTCTTTCATCTCTTAAGTCTTATGAGCTTTCCTGGAATGCAACAGAGAAATCCTACAAGGCAAATCTTCCCGCAGGAATGTTCCTTGTGCTCGTTACTTCCGAAGATAAAGGTACAGTTTATAATCCGATGATCATTTCAAACAGTTACACTGATGCCAATGTAAAGACTACCCTCGGTTATCATACTGCGGATATGTTCGGTGATACAGCAAGGGCAAACGGATACTCGCTAAACGGAGATCTTCATGGACTTGAAATAGGAAACGATGAGCATCCTCTTTATGCGGCTCTTGCTATGGATGCAACTCTTAAGCCGGTGAGTGTATATGCCAAGAAAAGCAGTGTTCCTTTTTTCAAGTTTATTGTCAATGGTTCCGCTACTGCAGAAAAATTTTCTGTATCCTACAATCAGCTATATGTGGAATGGTTATCGTGACAGCAGGCTGATCACAGAATATAACCATTCCGTTGCTGATGTGGATGAAAAAGTACAGGAAAACAAGCTTGAAAATGCGAAGAAGTATAATGAGAAGATTGCAGCGAAAACAACAAAGAGCATGGTCGGGCCGGAAGATCTGGAGGATGAAGAATATAAGTCACTGCTCAACTTTGGCAGTAATGGGATCATGGGTTACATTGAAATCCCCAAGATTGCCGCAAAACTTCCGATATATCATTATTCAAACGCGGAAGTACTTGAAAAAGGTGCAGGGCATATATACGGAACCTCACTTCCGATAGGAGGTACGAGTACCCATTCGGTCCTTACCGGACATAGAGGCCTTGCGAGTGCATCCATGTTTTCAGAGCTGAACAAGCTTAATGAAGGCGATGAGTTTTATATCCATGTCTGTGGTGAAACCTTAGCTTACAGAGTCTGTATGATCCAGACAGTTCTGCCACAGGAAACCGGTTCACTTATGATCGAGGAGGGCAGGGATCTGGTGACACTTATCACATGTACCCCGTATGCCATCAATTCCCATCGTCTGCTTGTTACCGGGGAACGTACTGAATATGTCAAAGAAGAAGCAGAAAAAGTGACCACAAAAGAAATGATGGTACATGCCTTTAATCCGATTTGAATGACCTTGTTTTTTACGGCTGTTTTGATCATGGTGACGTACGTGTTTGTAAGCAAAAAACAAAGAGCAAGAAAATGTTCCAAGTCAGAATAATAGCGGAGGAGCTAACGTATGAAAAACAAAAAAGATACTGGCAGGCCTGCTGCTTATGGCTGTTCTTACTGTCAGGTGCGCGCATTTTGGGCCTTTCCACCTGTTCCGAGGGTGATTCCATGACCAGAATCATAGTATTTTGCATATATTTTGGAATGATTTTGTCTTTTTTGGTGCACTTTTGGTGCACACTATCTGGTACAATATCCGGCAAGAAGCAAAAAATTAAGTTTTGCTACAAAACTGCTGAATATAGGAGGATATAAAAATGCCAGGTCCCAAGAATTACATGGTAGAAGGAAAATA
>JAILLZ010000019.1 GCA_024692885.1 Lachnospiraceae bacterium
GCACACCAGACTCATGATGATAAATGACGTGAAGGACTACGGATTTTCAGACAAGGAACTCCACTTCATAGTTATTGGAATCTTGGGAATGATAGGTATTTTTATACTCCATCCGCTTTTTACTTTACTTGCAAAAACAGATCATGTAATGGTCATCACCTGGTTTTATGTGGTGACATTTCTTACAGTCATCACCTTTGCCATAGAGATTGGACAAAAGGTGTCGGGGACGGGAGCTATGGATTTTGCGGACATAGTCAGCGGTATGCTTGGATTCTTTGCCATGTTCCTAGTGTTTGCCCTTATAAGGGGGATGGTTCATTTTATAATAGATTTTTTTAAACGAAAATAAGTCGAAAAACAATGTATTTAAAGAATCCGGAAACAATAGTATAATAAATCTATTGAATAAAAAAGAAAGGAATGATCTTTTCATAAAAAGAAGAGATTATAAAGAAAAATGAATACAACATTAGTAGTTATGGCAGCTGGAATCGGAAGTCGATTCGGCGGTGGAATCAAGCAGCTTGAGGCTATGGGACCAAACGGCGAGATTATCATGGATTACTCAATCTATGACGCAAAGGCAGCAGGCTTCAACAAAGTGGTTTTTGTCATAAGACATGATTTGGAAAAAGACTTCAGAGAGGTTATCGGAAACAGAATCGAGAAAGTTATCGATGTAGATTACGCTTTCCAGGAGATAGATAATCTTCCTGCAGGTTTTGAAGTCCCTGAAGGCAGAGTTAAGCCATGGGGAACAGGTCAGGCCATTCTTGCTTGCAAGGGCATCGTGAACGAGCCGTTCGCAGTTATCAATGCCGACGATTACTATGGCAAGGAAGCTTTCGTAAAGATTCATGATTATCTTGTCGGAGCAAAGAAGAAAGCTGAAAACGGAAAATACGATTTTTCTATGGTAAGCTTTATTTTAGGAAATACCCTGAGTGAAAACGGAGCAGTTACAAGAGGTGTGTGCGTTGCAAAAGACGGATACTTAAGCGAAGTAGTTGAGACTTCCGGAATCATCGAGGGAAAAGACGGAAAGATCGAGTACGAGGAAAACGGTTCCGATATGGTTATCACAAAGGAATCAAACGTTTCCATGAACATGTGGGGATTCACTCCTGATTTTATCGACGTTCTCGACAAGGGATTCACAGAGTTCCTTAAAGCATTAAAGCCTGAGGATATCAAGAAGGAATATCTCCTTCCTATGGTAGTTGATTCACTTATCAAATCAGGCGATGCCACAGTAAAGGTTTTGACATCAAACGACAAATGGTTTGGAGTTACTTACAAAGAGGACAAGCCACTTGTAGTGGAGAGCTTCAAGAAGCTTATAGCTGATGGAGTTTATCCGGAAAACCTTTGGAAATAAAGGGTAGAAAAATTTATAAATACGAAGTAAATTATAAGTAGTAAGAAATTTGGTTTATAGGATTTGTTAGGTTATCGGATTGGAAGGTTAAATAATAACAAGGGGGACCAAGTTATGGGAGAACTTACTAAAACTCAGTTAGATGAACTTGGCGAAATCGCCAACATCAGTATGGGTAACGCAGCTACAAACCTTAATCTTATGGTAAACAAAAGAGTGGATATCACTACTCCGCATGTTGAAATCATCAACAGGAGTGAAGCTCTTGACGCATATGAGAAGACATGTATTTTCGTGCAGGTACATTATGTTAAAGGTTTGAGCGGAAACAATGTTTTTATCCTGAAAGCACCCGATGTTCTGTGTCTTACGGATCTTATGATGGGAGGAGACGGCTCCAACAGAGAGGGCGAGGTTACAGACCTTCACCTTTCAGCCATTTCCGAAGCCATGAACCAGATGATGGGAAAAGCGGCAGCTTCGATGGCTACGATGTTAAACACATTGGTAGATATCAGTACGCCGGAGCTTTACTCAATCGATGTTGAAAGTGTAAAACACTTCGAGAAAATGTTTGAATCGGAAAAGGAAAAGTTTGTGAGAATTTCATTCAGAATGACGGTTGAAGATATAATAGATTCTACAATGGTGCAGCTTTATCCTTTAGATTTTGCTTTCGACATGTGCGAAAAATTCAATTTAAAATAAGAAAGACAAAAGGGACAGAGTAGAAAATCTCTGTCCCTAATACAATATTTATGGGAAATTTTTTTAACTACGACAACAAACTGTTCAAAGCGATGGAAAAACTGGCGGACTGCCTCATAGTGAGTGTGCTGTGGGTAGTCTTTTCGTTGCCCGTTTTTACCATGGGAGCAAGCATCGCGGCATTGTATGAGACATCGAGAAGAGTTATTATAAATGACGAGGGTTATGTACTTAAAACCTTTGTCGGAACTTTCAAGGAAAACTTTTTTCAGTGTACAAAGATGTGGTTGATTCATCTGGTGGCAGCTCTGGCTTTGGGCGCAGACTGCTACATTGCAAAGAACTATTTCGGTGATGAAGCATCTTCTATGCTTGGTGTGTCTTACTATGTATGTATTTTGCTCATAGCTTTTGATTACATTTGGGCGATTTACACCATGACATACACCACAAGGTTCACGCTTGGAATAAAAGACACCCTAAAAAATGGAATGCTCTTTACCATAGGATTCTTACCGCGCTCGGCGCTGATTTTGGTGGTATTTATTGCGGTGACGGTGATTTTGTATATAGCGCCGGTATTTATACTGCTTATGCCTGCTTTTGCGGGAATACTTTACACAATAATCCTTGAGAAGGTTTACAATCGATTCATAAATGATGAGTCGGATGAGGAAGGTAATTTGTAAAGCTAAAAATACAGATGGCTAAATCTGGTTTTTATAAAAAAATACAGACGAAAGAGTTTGTAAAAAAGGTATACGGAGGGGTATAAAAATGGAATTTTTCTTGGACACAGCGAACGTTGAGGACATCAGAAAAGCGAACGAGATGGGAGTTATCTGTGGAGTAACTACAAACCCATCACTTATTGCAAAAGAGGGACGCGATTTCAAAGAGGTCATCAAGGAAATCACAAGCATTGTTGACGGACCTATCAGCGGAGAGGTAAAGGCAACAACAACTGATGCCGAGGGCATGATCAAAGAAGGAAGAGAGATTGCAGCCATTCATCCGAACATGGTTGTAAAAATTCCTATGACGGTTGAGGGACTTAAGGCTGTAAAGGTGCTTTCAGCTGAGGGAATTAAGACAAACGTGACACTTATTTTCACAGCAAATCAGGCACTTCTTGCTGCAAGAGCAGGTGCTACCTACGTTTCTCCATTCTTGGGAAGACTTGATGATATCAATCAGCCGGGAATCGAACTCATCGAGGACATTGTGACAATATTTGAAAACTACGGTCTTGAAACTGAGATAATTGCGGCCTCCATCAGAAACACAATGCACGTAAGAGACTGTGCACTTGCCGGAGCTGATATAGCAACTGTTCCATACAGCGTTTTGGTTCAGATGACAAAGCATCCGCTTACTGATCAGGGAATCGAGAAGTTTAAGAAGGACTATATCGCGGTTTTCGGTGAGTAAGGTATGTTTTTCAACGAATTTTGCGACGAAAAATAGATAAAAAATAGTATTGAACAAAAGGTGTTTTCGTCTATAATAATCAAGGTGCGACTTAAATTGGGGAGCCGACCGCTATGGTTGGTTCAACGAGCATTAAACAAAAAGAAAAGGAATAATTGTCATGACAAAGAGAGAATTGGAAATAACCGCCAATGAAATCCGTAAGGGAATCATATCTTCGGTTCATTCCGCAAAGGCAGGACATCCGGGCGGATCACTGTCTGCAGCAGACATCTTTACTTACCTCTATTTTGAGGAAATGAACGTGGATCCTAAGAATCCTAAGAAGAGCGACAGAGACAGATTTGTATTGTCAAAAGGTCACACAGCACCGGGGCTTTACGCTACGCTTGCGGAAAAAGGGTTCTTCCCGAAGGAAGATTTGCTTACATTGAGACACATCGGCTCATACCTTCAGGGGCATCCGGATATGAAGCATATTCCGGGAGTGGATATGTCGAGCGGATCTTTGGGACAGGGAATCTCAGCGGCAGTTGGAATGGCGCTTTCCGCAAAGCTTTCAAATGACAATTACAGAGTATACACACTTTTGGGAGACGGAGAGATTCAGGAAGGTCAGGTGTGGGAGGCAGCTATGTTTGCCGGCCACAGAAAGCTTGACAATCTTGTTGTTATCGTGGATAACAACGGTCTCCAGATTGACGGACCTATAGACGAGGTTTGTTCTCCATATCCAATCGGAGAAAAGTTTAAAGCATTCAATTTCCATGTGATTGAGCTTGAGGACGGAAATGATTTCGACCAGATAAAGGCTGCCTTCGATGAGGCTAAGTCCGTAAAGGGAATGCCTGTAGCCATCGTGGCTCACACCGTAAAGGGAAAAGGCGTTTCATTTATGGAAAATGCTGTAGGCTGGCACGGAAAAGCTCCAAACGATGAGGAGTATGCCATCGCAATGGAAGATTTGAAGAAAGCAGGTGAAGCATTATGTCAGAAGTAAAAAAGATAGCAACAAGAGTGAGCTATGGTGAGGCATTGATGGAACTTGCTAAAGATCATGACGATATAGTGGTTCTCGACGCAGATCTTGCAGCTGCAACACAGACGGGAATCTTCAAAAAAGCTTATCCCGAGAGACATATTGATTGCGGTATCGCAGAGTCAAACATGATGGGAATCGCAGCAGGTATTGCTTCCACAGGAAAGGTACCTTTCGCAAGCTCATTTGCCATGTTTGCGGCAGGAAGAGCTTTCGAGCAGGTGAGAAACTCCATTGGATATCCTCATCTCAATGTAAAGATCGGTGCAACTCACGCAGGAATCTCAGTTGGAGAGGACGGAGCCACACATCAGTGTAACGAAGATATCGCACTCATGAGAACAATCCCTGGAATGGTTGTTATAAATCCGAGTGACGACATAGAGGCCAGAGCAGCAGTAAAGGCAGCTTACGAGCATGACGGACCTGTATACATGAGATTCGGTCGTCTTGCAGTGCCTGTTGTAAACACAAATCCTGATTACAAGTTTGAACTTGGAAAAGGAGTTCTTTTAAAGGACGGAAAAGATGTCTGCATCATCGCCACAGGACTTTGTGTAAATGAGTCCCTTGAGGCTGCAAAGCTTCTTGAGGCAGACGGAATCAGCACAAGAGTTGTAAATATCCACACGATCAAGCCTATCGACAGAGACATAATCGTAAAGGCAGCAAAAGAGTGTGGCAAGATAGTCACAGTTGAGGAGCACAGCGTTATCGGC
>JAILLZ010000020.1 GCA_024692885.1 Lachnospiraceae bacterium
TGTTGCAGAGCTTGCAGCCCAGGGTATGCAGAAGATGATCATAGATGTCAGAGGCAATACCGGCGGAATGGTTTCTGCGGTAACACAGATTTTGGACGACATTCTTACCGAGGGTGTTGTGGTTTACACCATGGACAAATACGGTAACAGAAAAGACTATACCTCATCGGGAGACACATTCATGATGTACGACATGTGTGTTCTCATGAACGGCAGCAGTGCCAGCGCATCGGAAATCCTTGCCGGAGCTTTGAGAGATTACAATGTTGCAACTCTTATCGGAACCACAAGTTACGGAAAGGGAATCGTTCAGACCATCTTCCCACTCGAGGATGGAGATGCGATTAAGCTTACAACAGCGACATATTACACTCCAAACGGAGACAATATTCACGGAAAAGGAATCGATCCTGACATAGAATTAGAGTATGAATATACAGGCGATGCCGAGGCCGAATATGACTACATGAAAGACAACCAGGTATTGAAAGCAATAGAAGTATTGGAATCTGAAAACGAATAAGATCTATTAAAAATACTAATAAAGTTTCAAAAAAAATGAAAATAGGTTATAATACATGACTATATAAAAAGAAAGAAGGTGACACTGTGGTAGAACTTGATCAGTTTAAGTTTACACTCAATACTTACAGAGAGCCATTGGTGGAAGTGAGGGATTCACTTTGACCTGGCTAATAAGACCAGAAAGATAGAAGAACTTGAGAAAGAAATGGAAGCTCCAAACTTTTGGGATGACCCTGTAGTTTCCCAAAATAAAATGAAGGAGCTTAAGAGTATGAAGGATGATGTAGAGATTCTAAATGATCTCACGCAGAGCTTCGAGGATATAGAAACCCTCATTGCCATGGGATATGAGGAGGAAGATCCGGAACTTATACCTGAGGTTGAGGAGGAGCTTAATACCTTCATAGATAAATTTGAGAAAATCAGAATCAAGACGCTTCTTTCCGGAGAATATGACGGAGACAACGCGATTCTCTCCATACATGCCGGAGCCGGAGGAACAGAGTCCTGTGACTGGGCAGCCATGCTTTATCGAATGTTTACAAGATGGGCAAACGACAAAGGCTTTACCGTGGAAGAACTGGACGAACTGGATGGTGATGAGGCCGGTATCAAATCGGTAACCTTCCAGGTAAACGGTGAAAATGCATATGGTTACCTGAAGTCCGAAAAGGGAGTTCACAGACTTGTGCGTATTTCTCCTTTCAACGCGGCCGGAAAAAGACAGACATCCTTTGTATCGGTGGATGTCATGCCGGATATAGAAGAAGATATTGATATAGAGATAAATGATGAGGATATCCGTATAGATACATATCGTTCAAGCGGAGCCGGAGGTCAGCATATCAACAAGACCAGCTCGGCGATACGAATCACCCACTTCCCTACAGGAATCGTGGTGCAGTGTCAGAACGAGAGATCCCAGCACATGAATAAAGACAAAGCCATGCAGATGTTGAAGGCAAAACTCTATCTTTTAAAACAGGAAGAGAATGCAAAAAAGGCCGACGATATAAGGGGCGAGGTCACTGAAATCGGCTGGGGAAATCAGATCAGATCGTATGTAATGCAGCCATACACCATGGTGAAAGATCACAGAACCGGTGAGGAAACCGGAAATGTTGATGCAGTACTTGATGGAAAAATAGATATTTTTATTAATTCGTATTTGAAGTGGATTTCCAAGGAGAAGAAACAGTCATGATAAAAATAGCGATTATGGGATATGGAACAGTTGGATCAGGAGTAGTCGAAGTACTTGAGACCAACAGAGAGAGCATAGCGAAGCGTGCCGGAGACAGCATCGGGGTAAAATACGTCCTTGATCTCAGAGATTTCGAGGGTGATCCGATTCAGGATAAGGTAGTTCACGATTATCAGATTATCGTGAATGACCCTGAGGTAAAAGCGGTTGTTGAGACAATGGGAGGCGTTGAGCCTGCATATACATTCGTAAAGGCCATGCTTCTTGCCGGAAAACACGTGGCAACTTCAAACAAGGCATTGGTTGCAGAAAAAGGTGCCGAGCTTATCGCTCTTGCCAAAGAGATGAATGTCAACTTCCTCTTTGAGGCAAGCGTTGGAGGCGGAATACCTATCATCAGACCTTTGAATTCCTGCCTTACAGCAGATGAGATTGAAGAGATTACAGGAATCTTAAACGGAACCACAAACTACATGCTCACACAGATGGCGGCAAACGGTTCCGAATTTGATGACGTGTTAAAGGATGCTCAGGCAAAGGGTTATGCCGAGAAAGATCCTTCAGCCGATATAGAGGGCTATGATGCCTGCAGAAAGATTGCTATCCTCACATCTTTGGTTTGCGGACAGCAGGTTGACTTCACTGATATTCACACTGAGGGAATCACAAAGATTTCCGCTACTGATATCAAGTATGCAAAAGCCATGGGACGCGCTATAAAGCTTCTTGCCTCAAGCAAGAAAAATGGAGACGGATACGTCGCCATGGTTGCTCCTTACATGATAGATGCGACACATCCTCTTTATCCTGTAAACGGTGTGTTCAATGCCATATTCGTACACGGAAACGTTTTGGGAGACTCAATGTTCTACGGAAGTGGAGCAGGAAAGCTTCCTACAGCTTCAGCGGTTGTTGCCGACATAGTTGACATTGCAAAGCATCTCAACAGAAATATTTTTGTTGAGTGGAGCGGTGAGAAAAAAGAACTTCTCGATTACAGAAAGAGTGTTAACAAATACTTTGTAAGAACAACAGCTTCCGAGGCGGAAGTTGCAGCAGTTTTTTCTGATGTGACCTATGTGACAGCAGAGGGCGTTCAGGGCGAGACAGGTTTTGTTACAAAGGAAATGACAGAAGAAGAATATGCTGAATGCGCTTCAAAACTCGGAGTGGTTCTCAGCATGATAAGAGTTGCCTAAACGGCATAGATAAAAGAAATACCCAGGAGATATGAAAAAATGAAGAAAGTGGTAAAGTTCGGTGGAAGTTCACTGGCCAGCGCAACACAGTTTGCAAAAGTAGGAGATATTATCAGAGCTGATGAGACCAGAGTATATGTCGTACCAAGTGCTCCGGGAAAAAGAAACAACAAGGACACGAAAGTTACTGATATGCTTTATGCGTGTTATGCAGCAGCTGAGGCAGATGAGGACTTCACTCCACAGCTTAAAAAAATAAAAGAGAGATACGATTCCATTATAAACGGATTGCATCTCAACATGAGTCTTGATGCAGAATTCAAGGAGATAAAGGAAAGATTCGCAAACCACGAGGGCTCAATGTATGCAGCTTCCCGTGGAGAATACTTAAACGGAAAGATTATGGCTTACTATCTCGGATATGAGTTCATCGATCCGGCTGAGGTTATTCGTTTCAACGATGAGGGAGAATACGAGGCAGAACTCACAAACCAGATTTTGAGAAACAAACTTTCAGGAATAGATAGAGCTGTTATACCGGGATTTTTCGGAGCAAAAGAAAGCGGAGAGATAGTAACATTCTCAAGAGGCGGTTCCGACATCACAGGTTCAATCGTCGCAAGAGCAGCACATGCTGATGTATACGAAAACTGGACCGATGTTTCCGGAGTAATGGTTGCAGATCCACGTATCGTAAAGAATCCTGCAACAATTTCCGTAATCACATACAAAGAATTACGAGAGCTTTCTTACATGGGAGCATCAGTGCTTCATGAGGATGCCGTATTCCCTGTAAGAAGAGCAAATATTCCAATCAACATAAAGAACACAAATGCACCGGAAGATCCGGGAACAATGATTGTTGGAAGCACCTGTCATAAACCTGAGTACACCATCACAGGTGTTGCCGGAAGAAAGGGCTTCGTAGCAGTAAATGTTGATAAGGACATGATGAACTCCGAAGTTGGATTCGGACGCAAGGTCTTAAGTGCATTCGAAGAAAACAATATTTCATTCGAGCATATGCCTTCAGGAATCGACACCATGACAGTCATGGTTCATCAGGAGGAATTTGAGGGAAAAGAGCAGCAGGTACTTGCAGCAATACAGAGATACACACACCCTGACGTTCTCGATGTGGAGAGCGGACTCGCACTTATCGCAGTCGTTGGTCGTGGTATGAGATCCAATCGAGGAACTGCGGGACGTATCTTCTCCGCACTCGCTCACGCAAAAATTAACGTAAGAATGATTGACCAGGGATCTTCAGAGTTGAATATCATCATCGGAGTTTCAAATGACGACTTTGAAATTGCGATACGTGCAATCTACGATATCTTTGTGGAAACGAGATTATAATAATTGAGATTATAATAAGCGAGATTTAACATATTGTATGAATTTATAAATACAGGCATTTTCGGTTTCTCCGCATAGTTTATATGCGGAGAATAAATGTTTTTATATGGAATTTTGATCTTGGAATAAATGTTTTTATATGATGTTTTATTAGCAGAATATAAGTTTTTACAAACGGGGTAGCAAGTTATAATATTGTTATGTAAATTCTGATTTTGAAC